>NZ_LSJW01000303.1:0-15591 GCF_001557335.1 Microbacterium sp. CCH5-D1 | reverse complement strand
CCCCCGAAGCAGCCGCGGCGCTGCGGCACCTCCCGCCGCTCGGCACCGATACAGCCGGACCCCTCGGGCCCGGGCTCCTCTCCTCCGGAGCCCTCGGCGAAGTGATCCTCGAGATCCAGGCACACCTCTCCACCTGATCCTCGTCCACCTGATCCTCGACCGCTTCAGCCCGGATTCAGCGTCGACCGACCACACTGGAGGAATGCGGATCCTGGTGGTTGACGACGAGGTGCGCCTGGCCGAAGGCGTGCGCCGCGGGCTCGAGGCCGAGGGCTTCGCGGTCGACGTCGCGCACAACGGCGTCGACGGA
This sequence comes from Microbacterium sp. CCH5-D1, assembly GCF_001557335.1. Lineage (NCBI taxonomy): Bacteria > Bacillati > Actinomycetota > Actinomycetes > Micrococcales > Microbacteriaceae > Microbacterium > Microbacterium sp. CCH5-D1. The sequence goes on along the minus strand of NZ_LSJW01000303.1, from coordinate 15,281 downwards.
CTCTGGCGTGCACGCGAGACGCAGTACGACGCGATCGTGCTCGACCTGATGATGCCGGGCATGAGCGGATGGAAGGTCTGCGAAGCACTGCGCGCCGAGGAGAACTGGACGCCCGTGCTGATGCTCACCGCGAAGGACGGCGAGTGGGACCAGGTCGAGGCACTCGAGACCGGAGCCGATGACTACGTCACCAAGCCGTTCTCGTTCGCGATCCTCGTCGCACGGCTCCGCGCCCTCGTGCGCCGTGGAGCCGTCGCCCGCCCGGCGATCCTGGAGGCGGGCGATCTGCGGCTCGACCCCGCAGCCCACCGGGTCTGGCGCGGCGAGACCCCGGTGAGCCTCACCGCTCGGGAGTTCTCCGTGCTCGAGTACCTGATGCGTCATCGCGGGCAGGTGCTGTCGAAGCGCGCCCTCATCGACGGCGTCTGGGACGACGACTTCGACGGCGACCCCAACATCGTCGAGGTCTACGTCGGGCACCTCCGCCGCAAACTCGACAAGCCGTTCGGTCGTGAGGCCATCGAGACCATTCGCGGTGCGGGCTATCGACTGGCGGCCGACGGTGGCTAACCGCAGCTGGCGCACGGTGCGCGGCAGGACCACACTCGGTGCCACCGTCGTCGTCGCCGTCGCCCTGCTGATCGGAGCCTTCTCGTTCTACGGTGTGCTGAGCGCGAGCATCCACAGCAGCACCGAGCGCGCTGCGGAACAGCGGCTCAGCGAGCTCGCCGAGCGTGCAGGTGGGCCGGGAGGCAAGGGCATCGACGCGCTCGAAGACGAGATACTGCAGATCCTCGGTCCGGACGGCTCGGTACGTGCCGCGAGCGAGGAGGCTCGCGACAAACTGGGGTCGACGCCGCTCCCCGCCGACGACGACCCGCAGACGACCACCGTCGACGGCGACACCGTCCTGGTGGTCTCGGAAGACATCGACGGCGATCAGACGCTCGTGCTCGCGGTCTCGATGGACGACGACGCAGAGACCCTGGCGACGGTCGCGACGCTGCTCGCCATCGCGGTCCCGCTGCTGCTGCTGCTCGTGGCCGTGACCACCTGGCTGGTCGTGGGTCGCGCGCTCCGACCGGTGGAGCGCATCCGTGAGGAAGTGGACGGCATCACCGCCGAGCGCCTTCACCAGCGCGTTCCCGTACCCGACACAGCAGACGAGATCGCCGCACTCGCGACCACCATGAACGGCATGCTCGACCGGCTCGATGCATCTGCCACCGCGCAACGCCGATTCGTATCGGATGCCTCGCACGAGCTGCGTTCGCCGCTCACGACCATCCGCCAGCACGCAGAGCTCGCCCAGGCCCACCCCGAGGTCACCAGCATCGGCGAGCTCGCAGAGGTCGTCTCGGAAGAGGGGCTCCGACTGCAGGGCATCGTCGAATCGCTGCTGCTTCTCGCCCGCCTCGACGAGGGTGCGAGCACGCTCGACGAGGCGGTCGACCTCGACGACATCGCGCTCGGCGAGGTGCGCCGACTCCGCGCGGCAGGGCTCGACGTCGACGGTACCGGCATCCATGCCGCACGGGTGCACGGCGACCCGCGCCTGCTCGGCCAGCTGGTGCGCAACCTCGCAGACAATGCCGCCCGCCACAGTCGAGGTCGGGTGGCGATCGCGGTGATCCCCTCGGACGGATACGTGTTCGTGACGGTGGAAGACGACGGAGCCGGGGTTCTCGCCGAGGAGCGGGAGCGGATCTTCGAGCGCTTCGTCCGGCTCGACGAGGCCCGCAGCCGTGACGCCGGAGGCAGCGGCCTCGGCCTCGCGATCGCGCGCGGAATCGCCGGCTCCGCCCGCGGCACCCTCGTGGTCGACGACTCCCGCTGGGGCGGCGCGCGGTTCGTCCTCACCCTCCCCCGCGGCGCCTGAGCGACGGGTTCCTGAAGAGTCCTTCAGGACGCTTCAGGGAGGCTTCAGCGCCCGCGGGAGAGCATCGAGTCATGGACGACAAGACACCCTCTCCCGACCAGACGCCCGAGAGCACGCCGGACGCGCCGACCGTGCCGGTGGCCCCGACTCCCGATGCCGCAGCGGCGCCGACGGCCCCTGCACCCCCGGCCGGGACGGCACCCGCGCCCGGCGCCGGCGAGCACCCGACGTTCCCGGCGGCCGAGCCGACCCCCGGTGCCACGGCATCATCCCCGACGGCCGGCCGCAAGCGCGCGCTCCTCATCGGGGGCGGCATCGCGGCAGCCGTGGTCCTCGCGGGCGGCGGCATCGCCATCGGCGCGGCGATCGGCGACGAGTTCGACGACGACGACCGCTCCTCGGTGTCGGACGGCCCCCGCCAGGACGACAGCGAAGATCACAGTCGTCCCGGTGACGGCCCCAGGGGCGACGACCGCGGCGACACCCCCTCGAACGGTCGTGGCCCGGTGACGGGCATCGGTTCCGCCTCCGCCGACGAGCTGATCGCGATCGCGGATGCCGCACGCGGCGCGGCCGACGGCGACGTCACCTCGATCGACGCGAAGCGTGACGGCACCTGGGAGGTGCAGCTGAGCACAGCGGCGGGAGATGAGACCGAGATCCGCGTCGACAAGGAGCTCGCGGCGACCGTCGCCTCCACCGACGCGGCAGACGGCGACGACACCGGCCCGACGCTCACCCTCGACGACGAGACGATCCGCGCACTGGTCGCCGCCGCACTCGCCGAGGCCGAGGGCATGATCACCGACCTCGATGTCGACGGCGACGACGTGAGCCCCTACGACGCCTCGGTGCTCACTGCGGACAGCCGATCGATCGACATCGAGTTCGACGCCGACTTCGCGGTCGTCGGTACCGACATGGACTGAGTCGGTGCGGGCCGCGTCCTGTCGGGCGGACCCGAGACGCCCGGCATGATGGTGCCGCCGCTCTCTACCGGGGCGGCGGCACCATCGCGTCCTGCGGTGGCGAAGCCGATCAGCACGCAAGTCCGATTAGCATTCAAGGATGACGAACTCCGACCCGATCGACGACATCTCCATCGGCGGTGAGGTGATCCGCCTCGGACAGTTCCTCAAGTTCGCCGGCCTGCTCGACTCGGGCGGCGACGCCAAAGAGGTCATCATCGACGGGTACGTGACCGTGAACGGCGAGATCGATCGACGCCGCGGACGACAGCTGCGCGACGGCGACCTCGTGTCGTTCGAGGGACGCACCGTCCGCGTCCGACCGTGACCTCGGCCCGCTGATCGCCGGCCGGTCCGCGGCCGCAGTTCAGGCGGTCCGGTAGCGGAGGAACATCACCCCGCCGTTCGCGACCATTCCTCCGGGGAGGTCGAGTGGGCGGGGTGTGCGGTCCGCGAGGGAACGAACGGGACACCCCGCCCCGAGGGCCACGACTCCCCAGCCGTGCCCTCGTGCGCCGGCCGGCGGTTGCACCGCGCCGAGGAGGGCACGGGTCGAACACACTGCCGTTCGCCGACCGACGAGGTCTGAGGTCCGTCGTCGCGGCGTCCCGATCAGATGACCGGTGGAGGTGCGCTGCCTCCGCAGAGAAGACGTTGGATGCGCGGGACCATTACGCGCGACGGGCTTCGGTCAGGATACGGTGCCGGGTGGAGGGAGCACTTTTCGCGCGGTGACGATGATCAGCACCACGAGGAGGGCGACGATCGTGAGGTCGGCCGCGATGTACGCGTAGTGCGCCCCGTTGGTGCCCGGCGCCTCCGATCCCGCGATCACGAGGTCGCTGCGCCGGTTCAGCACGGGACGGATGAGTGCGACCTCGACGACGAAGACCAGCCAGATCCCGCCCAGGATCATGAGGGGCCCGCGTCCCGCCCGTGCTCGCACGCTCACGAACGTGAGCACCAGGAGCACGATGCCGGCGAGCACATTCAACGCGGTGAAGACGAGTCGTCCGATACCGAGTCCGATCGGGATCGTGACCCCCGGGGCGAGGAACTTCAACGGCGCCTCGAGGAACGAGATCGCGATGATCGCGCCGAGCAGGAACGCGGGCAGCAGCAGCCGCAGGGCCGTGGTCGTCCGTCCCGTCGTCGTCACGTGGTCCTCCTGTCTCGCCGGTCGATGGCGCCCCTCGACGCTACCTCCGCGCTGTCCAGGAGAGGTCAGCATCCACCGGGGAAAAGCCCTGTGCGCTGGTGACGACCTGTGCCCTGGTGAGAGACCTCTGCCGTCACAGCCACTCGATCACCTGCTCGATCAGGATGCCGACGCCGATGACCGTCATCGCGATGCCGGCGATCCGAGTGACGACGGAGCTCGCGCGGGGCCTCGTCCGCAGCAGTCGGCGAGCGAGCAGCCCGACGGTCGTGTACACGACCGCGATGTTGAGCAGATGCAGGCCACCGAGCGCGAGCATCTGCGTCGTTGACGGCCAGCCGTCGGGGCTCGTGAACTGCGGCAGCAGGGCGAGCAGGAGCAGGAGGCCCTTCGGGTTGATACCGCTCACGCCGGAGCCGCGCAGGAACTGCGCCCATCCGCCCGTGGCGATCGGCTCGCCGCTCTCGGCGATCGGCGCCGGGCGGCTGGCGAGCGTCGTCGCCCCGAGGAAGATCAGGTAGAGCGCGCCGACCACCGTCAGCGTCGTGAGGGTGACGGGATACGTGGTGACCAGCGCGCCGAGGCCGAGCGCGACGGCGACGATCACGACCGTGTAACCCGCGATCATCCCGAGGATCGATGGCGCGATCGAGCGAGCACGCAGGCCGGCGGAGATCGCATAGGCCCAATCAGCGCCCGGCGTCAGCGCGAGCATGACGGCGACCACCCAGAACTGCATGACCAGCGCGATATCCATCGGTTCTCCTCGATTCGAGGAAGAGACTACGAAGAATCACGCGAAAGGTGCTTCGATTCTTCGGGCGACTGACGGCTTCACCTGCAAGAATTGTCACCATGGACGCACTTGACCGGGAGATCCTCTCGCTACTGCAGGACGACGGTCGGATGAGTGCCACGAATCTCGCCGCGCAGGTCGGGTTGAGCCTCTCCGCCTGCCATCGCCGACTCAAAGAGCTGGAGCAGTCCGGAGCGATCGAACGCTACCGGGCGGTGGTCGCCCCGGCAGCCGTCGGCCTCACCTTCGAAGCCATCGTCTTCGTGACGATCGGGCGTACCGACAAGGACACGATCGTCGCGTTCGAGGAAGCCGTCGTCTCGATCCCCGCCGTCGTCGAGGCGCAGCGCCTGTTCGGCGACCCCGACTACATGCTGCGCATCCTCACGCGCGACATGGGTTCGTACCAGGAGCTCTACGACAACACCCTCGGAGCCCTGCCGGGCGTGCAGCGATTGACGTCGACGATGGTGATGAAGCGACTCGGCGCGGACCGCGCAGTGCCGATCCCCTGAGCGCGGCTCGAAGGTGCCGGACGTTCTCAGAGGAGATGCTGACGGATGCGCTCCACGAGCTCTCCGGCCGTGCCATCCACCGTCACCGTGATCCCGTCCTCGTCCGCCCCGAGCGGCTCCAACGTCTGCAACTGCGACGCCAGCAGCGCGGGTGGCATGAAGTGACCGCGGCGCGCAGTCGCCTGCTCCGTGACCCGCTCCTTCGGTGCGTCGAGGTGCACGAACACCGTGTCAGGGGCCGATGCGCGCAGCCGATCGCGGTATCTCCGCTTCAACGCCGAGCACGCGATGACGACCCCGGGGTCCGCGGCGAGCGCCGCCCCGACCCGGTCGAGCCACGGCCACCGGTCATCGTCATCGAGAGGGATCCCTGCCGCCATCTTGGCGACGTTCTCCGAGCCGTGCAGATCGTCCGCATCGATGAACGAGACCCCGAGCCGATGTGCGAGGTCCCGGCCGACCGTCGTCTTGCCCGCCCCGGACACCCCCATGACGACGATCGGCCTGGTCACCAGAGTCACCAGTCGTGCACCGTTCCATCCGCGAGGCGGTTATAGGGCAGGTACGCCCGCTCGTACGGGTACTTGCCCGCCTCGTCGACGTCGAGCTCGACGCCCAGGCCCGGCTTGTCGCCGGGGTGCAGCAGTCCGCCACGCCAGGTGAAGGACTGCTGGAACACCTGGTCGGTACGCGAGCCGTGCTGCATGTACTCCTGGATGCCGAAGTTGTGGATCGCGAGGCCGAGGTGCATCGCCGCCGCCATGCCGACCGGCGAGATGTCGGTGGGCCCGTGCATGCCGGACTTGATCTGGTACATCGCCGCGTAGTCCAGTGTCTTCTTCAGCGGACTGATGCCGCCCATGTGGGTCACGGCCCCGCGCACGTAGTCGATGAGCTGGTCGCGGATGATGTCCTTGAAATCCCAGACGGTGTTGAAGATCTCGCCGATCGCGAGGGGCGTGGTCGTGTGCTGGCGCACGAGTCGCAGCGCCTCCTGGTTCTCGGCGGGGGTGCAGTCCTCGAGCCAGAACAGGTCGTACGGCTCGAGCGCCTTGCCGAGCTTCGCCGCCTGGATCGGCGTCATCCGGTGGTGGCCGTCGTGCAGCAGCGGGATGTCGGGGCCGAACTCGTTGCGCACCGCCTCGAAGACGCCCGGCAGGTGGTTCAAGTAGGCGCGGGTATCCCAGTCCTCTTCGACGGGCTTCGCGCCTCGGCGGGCGGGCTCGTGGTCATAGCGGGCTTCTCCCCCTCCGGTGTCCGCGGCCTGAGAGGCGATGCCGTAGATGGCCTTGAGCCCGGGAACACCGGTCTGGATCCGGATCGCCCGATACCCCTGGTCGAGGTGCGCGCGCACGGAGTCGAACAGTTCAGGCAGCTCCTTGCCCGACGCGTGACCGTAGGCGAGAAGCCCGGTGCGCGATGCCCCGCCCAGCAGCTGGTAGACCGGCATCCCCGCCTTCTTGCCCTTGATGTCCCACAGCGCCATGTCGACCGCGGCGACAGCGGCCATCGTGACGGGTCCCCTGCGCCAGTACGCGCTCCGGTAGAGGAACTGCCAGGTGTCTTCGATGCGGTCCTCGTCGGCGCCGTTCAGCAGCGGGACCACGTGCTCGGTGAGGTACGCGACGACCGCCAGCTCTCGGCCGTTGAGGGTCGCATCGCCGAGGCCGGAGATGCCATCGGCCGTCGTGAGCTTGAGGGTGACGAAGTTCCGGTCGGGGCTGGTGACGATGACCTCAGCCTTGTCGATGCTCATGCGAGGGTCCCTTCGGGAGTGAGGTGGTCGATGACGGTGCGTGCGCGGTCAGCCGCGGGCACGGCGGAGATGGTGCGGGCGATCACAGCCGTCGCGGGATCGGTCGGGTCGAGTTCGACGAGGGAGCGGATCCAGCTCTCCACGGCGTGCAGCTGCGCGTCGTCGGCGGCATCGCCGGCCTCTCGGCGTCTCCGCAGGGGAGCGACGAGGCGCAGCGCCACCTTGATCGGACTGTCCCGACGGATCTGGTCGAGCCGATGGGCGATGCGCGGATTCGAGAAGCGGAGGCGCAGATCGTCGAGCCATCCGTCGAGCTCCGCGACCGGCAGGTCGACCGCGGTGCGCTGCGCAGCCCACAGCGCCTCGGTGTCGGCGCGCAGGTCGGCATCGCCGAATGCCTCTGCGATCGTGTCGTAGCCCCGCAACCGCCCTGCCGCGGCGAGGAAGGTGTGCCCGGCGTTGAGCAGATAGAGCTTGCGCGCTTCGTACGGTCCGACATCCGCCACGAATCGCGCACCGACCTGCGCCCACTCCGGAGCACCGCCCGGGAACTCGCCCGCGAGGATCCATTCCGTGAACGGCTCGGTGACCACCGCGGACGGATCGTCGAGGCCGGTGAGCTCCCGCACAGCGTCGATGTCGGCAGGCGTGACGGCAGGGGTGATCCGGTCCACCACCGTGTCGACGAACGATGCGATGTCCGAGATTCCCGCAGCCTGGGGCCCGGCGGCCTTGCGCACCGCGTCGCTCAGCACCCGGCCGTTCTGCGGCAGGTTGTCGCAGCTCACGACCGCGATGGCTCCTGCACCGGCATCCGCCCGAGCGACGAGACCTTCGGCGATGCGCCGCGGAACCCCGGAACCGGCCGAGTACCCCGCCTCGGTGACCGTCACGGTCAGAACTGCGACCCGAGGATCGGTGAGAGTGTCGAGCCAGGCCCGCTCATCCGATCCGGGCACCGCCCGCACGATCGACTGCACGGTCGTCGCCCGGTCTCCCTCGGCAGAGCGCTCCAGCACCGTGTACACGCCGTCGTTGCGCGACAGCAGCTCTGCGGCCTCCGGGGCACGCCCGGTGAAAGCGGCGATGCCCCAGCCGTCGTCTGCGGCTGCACGGTCGTTCGCCTGCTGGGTGTACCAGGCCTGGTGAGCCCGATGGAAGGCACCGAGACCCAGATGAGCGGCATGGAGCGGGGGATGCTGCGTGCGCGCAGGCCCGGTCACGATCCGATGCCGGCGGCGCCGGCAGACGCGCGCAGGAACGCGAGGTCGTCGGTCAGGCGTTCCGCCAGCGGAGCATCCGTCGAGAAGTCCTCCAGCGTCACCCAGCCGTCGTAGCCGACCTCGGCGAGGGCGCGGAAATAGTCCGGCACGCTGGCGATGCCCTCGCGAAGCGGAGCCCATGCCGACTCCCAACGCACATCGCCGTCGAGCCCCGTCTGCCCGGTGCGCTGCCAGACGGCGTTCTTCACATGCACGTGCGCGAGGTACTCCCCCAGGAGTTGCAGGCCGGCGCGAGTGTCCTCCTGCCCTTCGATCACGAGGTTGCCGAGGTCGTGGATCACACCGATGGTGCGCGGGTCGATGCCGTCGACCAGACGGAGGGCAGCCGACGCCGACGCCGAGATCGTCTGATGGTGCAGCTCGACGAGCACCTTCACGCCGAGTGCGCCCGCCTCGCGGGAGGCCCACTCCAGGTCGCCCTTGGTCTGTGCGAACACCGTGCGATAGTCCTGGGTGTCGTTGAAGGGGATGCGCACGCGCACCTGACGCGCACCGAGTTCTGCGGTGGCCCTGAGCGTCCGCAGCACATCGTCTCGGTCGGGCGCGAGCGCGTAGCCGCCGATGCCGCTGAACTCCAGCCCGGCCTCGCGGGTGATGCGGGCGATCTCGGAGACCGACCCCTCGAGCCCGGTGAGCGGCCAGGTCGCGCGGTTCCCGGCCCAGAATCCGGGCGGGTCGGCCTCGTCCTGGTCGGTGATGCGCCACTCGATGCCGTCGTAGCCGATCGCGGCGATGCGGCGGGCCGCCTCTGCGGGCTCCCAGTCGGGGGTCGCCGCGGTGAACACCGAGAACTTCATGCGACGCCTCCCGTCCGTACGTCCGCATCGTCGACGGTGCCGCCGATCAGGTCGGCGACGCGTACCGCAGAACCAGTGGTCGCCGACACGTAAATGCCGCGCACCACGGCGAGCGCCAGCAGTGCCTCGGCTACGCCGACCCGCGAGGCTCTCCCCTCACGGATGCTCTCGACGATGTCGGCGTACTGGCGGGCGTGCCCCTCGGCGAACGCCTGCGGGTCACGGTCGTCGCCGAGCCGATGCCCCTCGGGCACCCAGTCGACGCTGCGGTCGGCGGTGTCGCCGTCGACCCACAACCGGGCGAGCTGGTCGTTCTCGATGATGCCGGTCCCCTGCGCGCCGTGCACGGCCAGCCGCACCGGCTGCTCGGGGAAGGCGGCGGTCGTGGCGTGCAGAACGGCGAGCGCACCCGACTCGAAACGCACCGTGACGACCGCCACGTCTTCGACCTCGACCCGCTCGTGCGCGAGCAGCGCCGTGTGGGCGAACACGTCGACGGGGGTGCCGAGGAACCACAGCAGCAGGTCGACGGTGTGCACGCCCTGGTTCATCACGGCACCTCCGCCATCGAGCTCCCACGTGCCCCGCCAGGCGCCCGAGTCGTAGTACTCCTGCGAGCGCCACCAGGGCACGGAGGCGACAGCGCTCGTGATCCGCCCCAGGCGTCCGGTGTGGGCGGCCTCAGCGACGGCCACCGCGCCCGGGTCGAAGCGGTGCTGGCTGATCACCGAGATCCGGATGCCGTGCGCCTCGGCGTCCCGTGCGATCGAGGCCAGCCGGCGACCACGTTCCATCGACACGTCGAGGGGCTTCTCGAGCACGACGTGGATCCCCCGCGCGACCGCCCGCTCGGCGAGTTCGACATGGGAACCGCTCGGGGTGCAGATGACGACCACATCGATGTCGTCGGGGATCGACTCGATATCGGCGTGCGTGGATGGGCGCTCTCCTCCCAGTTCTTCGACGATGAGGTCGGCCAGACGATCGGTCGCGGTCGGCACTTCGTCGACGACCGCGACGATGCGCAGGCCGGGGGTGGCCGCGATCGCTCTGGCGTGGTTGACGCCGATGATGCCGCATCCGACGATGGCGACGTCGAGGATTCCGTCGGTCATGAGAGGGTGACTCCGATCTCGTCTGTGAGTGTGCGAAGGGCTCGGCCGGCACGACCGAAGGCCTCAGGCCCCGAGAAGCCGCCGAGCGCGTTGACGTCGGCGAGGTGCGGTTCGAGCGAGGCGAACCCCGCATAGCCGTCGTCGCGCAGGGCGGTGAGGGTCTCGCGCAGTTCGCCGTCTCCGTCGCCCACCGGCACGACCTCACCCGTCGCGGCGAGAGCATCCTTCAGCTGCAGATACTCGAGGTGCGGCCGCAGCTTGGCGTAGCCGTCGGTGAACGGCCGGACGCCGACCTGGACGAAGTTGGCGTTGTCCCAGGCGACGCGCAGCCGGTCGGAGCCGACCGACTCGATCACGTCGAGCACGCGCGAGGGGATGTCGCCGTAGATGTCCTTCTCGTTCTCGTGCACGAGGGTGACCCCGGCCGCTTCGGCGGTGCGGGCGAGCGCTGTCATGCGCACGAGCACGTCGTCGCGGATGTCGTCCGCTGAGAGGTGCTCCGCACGGAAGAACGAGAAGATGCGTATGTACGGGGTCTCCAGCACCTCGGCCGCACGGATCGCCCGTTGCAGCCGACCGACCTCGTGCTCGACCGGCAGAGACACATCGACCTTGCCGATCGGCGACGCGATCGCCGACACCGCCATGCCGCGCTCGCGCACCACGGCCGCGAGCTGCGCGAGCTGCGACTCGTCGAGATCGACGACGTTCACCCCCCACGCGCTGCGCACCTCGATGTGCCGCGCGCCGAGCGCCTGGAGCACGGCGATCTGCACGGCCGGATCGGGATCGATCTCGTCACCGAATCCTGAGAGCTTCCACGGGGTCATTTCACTCCTCCTGCGGTGAGACCGCCTACGAGATAGCGCTGGAACACGAGGTAGAGCACGACGACGGGGATCGCGCAGATGAGCGAGGCCGCCATCATCTGCCCGTACAGGGGCACGGCTCCCGTCTCCTGCGTCGCGCCGAAGATCTGCAGGGCCACCGCGGCGGTGCGGCTGTCGCGGTTGGTCATGACCGAGGCGAACAGCACGTCGTTCCAGCCCTGCAGGAATGCGAAGATCGCGGAGACCACGATCCCCGGCCAGCTCAGCGGCAGCACGATGCGCGTGAGGACCCGGAAGTTCGAGGCACCGTCCATGCGCGCGGCCTCCTCGAGCTCGCGCGGCAGTCCGCGGATGTACGTCACCATCACCCAGGTCGAGAACGGCAGCGCGAAGGTGAGATAAGTGACGAACACCGACCAGTGGGTGCCGATGGTGGGGATGCGCAGCACCGATGAGAGCGTCGAGAACATCACGAACACCGGAAGCAGCATGAGCGTGCCGGGGACCGACTGCAGCCCGAGCAGTCCTCGAAGGATCGTGACGCGTCCGATGAAGGTGAAGCGCACCAACACCCACGCCATCGAGACCGCGACGGCCGCGCAGACGACGGCGACCGCGCCGCAGATCAGGAGGCTGTTGGCCAGCCCTCCCGCGAGATCGACGCTGCGCCACACCTTGACGTAGTTGTCGAGCCGGAGCTCGGTCGGCCAGTACGCGCCGCCGGCGACCGCGACATCCGCATTGATCGAGGCGAACAGCATGTACGAGACAGGCCCGAACACGAGCAGGCACAGGACGATGTTCGCGGCAGCCAGAAGCGGGCGCGGCAGCAGCCGATCCACCTGGCTGTGACCGCCGGGGCGGCTCCGGCGCGGGTTGACCTGCGCGATCGTGGTGGTGGCGCTCATCGCTTCGCGTCCTCTCCGGTGTCCAGGCGCACGGCGCGCAGGTAGATGAACAGGGGGATCGCGACGATCGCGAGCGAGGCCACCGCCATGGCCGCCGAGAGGCCGAACCGGAAGCTCTGGAACGCCGTGACGTAGGTGAGGACCGGCAGCACCTCGACATCGACCGGCGCCGGTATCCCGAAGAGCACGAACGGCATCGTGAAGGCGTTGATGCTGTGCAGGAAGGTGAGGATGAATGCCAGCAGGATCGATCCGCGCAGATACGGGAGGATGACCTTGCGCAGCTTGATGCCCCACCCCGCGCCGTCGAGCGCCGCGGCCTCGTGCACCTCCGCATCCACCGCCTGCAGTCCGGCCAGCGTCAGCAGGTACACGAACGGCCAGCTCACCCAGAGCTGCGCGATGACCAGGGTCCAATAGCTCTGCGGCCCGTTGAGCCACAGCCCCGGGTCGACCCCGAACACGCCGAATGCCTCGTCGACCACTCCTTCGGGCTGGAACATCGCCCGAAAGACCGTGGCCACCACGAAGGCGGGGAGGATGTACGGGATCAGGTAGACGGAGCGCACCAGCCCGCGACCGCGGAAGGCGTTCTGCGTGGCCAGCGCCGCCGTGACTCCGATCGGGATCGCCGCCACCGACACGATCAGCGCATAGCTGACGCTCAGCCCGATCCCGCGCAGCAGCGGCGAGGAGGAGAACGCCTCGACGAAGTTGCCCAATCCGACGAACGGCGCCTGCAGCCACTGCCGGATCGTGTACTGGTCCAGGTCGAGCATCGAGATCCAGAAGGCCAGCAGCAGCGGCACCAGGATCAGCAGTGTCATCAGCACCCCGCCGGGCAGCAGCATCCACAGCGGGCGGGGCCGCTCGCTCGGCGGGGTGTCGTCGGTCCGTTTCCGACGCGTGTCGGTGGCGATCGCCATGTGCGTGTCCCCGCGTCGCTACTTGGACTTGTCGAGCGCCGACTGCGCGCTCGCCTGAGCCTCGGCGATCGATGCGGCGATCGCGCTCTGGCTGAGCGATCCCCCCTGCAGGGCGGGCAGTGATTGGACGACCACGTTGGTCAGGGCGAGCTGCGTGTCCCCCCAGGCGCCCGTGAACGGGGTGGCCACCGACTGCGAGGCGGCCTGCACGTTGGCGCTCAGATCGGGATTGTCCTTCTCGACCTGTGCCGCCGCCTCCACGCCCGTCGGCAGTTCGCCGAACGTGTCGAAGTAGTCGAGCTGCGACTCGGTGCTGGTGAGCATCTCGATGAACGCGAATGCGAGATCCTGGTTCGGCGAATACTGCGCGACGACGAGGTTGTCGCCGGAGAGGATGCTGGCTGCCTCCTTGCCGCCCTTCGGAAGTACGGTCTCCCCCGGCGGGATGGTCGGCAGGAGCGCGTAGGCGTAGGAGTCGGCGACAGGTGAGCCCGCGAACGTGGGCTTGGAGTTCGCCGAGGTCATCGGCAGGAAGCCGGCCTTCCCTTCGGCGAAGGCGGCGACGGCCTGCGCGTTCTTCCACCCGACCGATGCCGGGTCGACGAGTCCGTCCTGGTACCAGCCGAAGTAGGTGTCGTAGGCGGCGGCCACGGCCGGGTCGTCGATCTCCGCCTTCTTGGCGTCCACGTCGATCAGCGGGTTGCCCGCCTGCACACTCATGCCCCAGACGAACTTCCAGGGGTCAAAGCTGTCGGCGTAGCCGATCGCGAGACCGTGCACATCCCCTGATTCGATCTTCGCGGCCGCAGCCGTCAGCTCATCCCAGGTCGTCGGCGGCTCCTCGATGCCGGCGGCGGCAAGCAGCTCGGTGTTGTAGGCCATCACGAAGGGACGACTCACGAACGGGATGGCGATCTCGTCGTCCTCGCTCGGGCCGGAGATACCCAGGGTGGATGGCACGAAGCGGTCGCGGCCCCCGACCTTGTCCCAGTCGGCATCGGTGAGCTTCACGAAGGCTCCCGTGGCGTAGGCGGTCGGTGTGAAGGTGGTGCCGAGACCGTAGACGTCGGGGCCCTGTCCGGAGAGCACGGAGGTCTGGATCTTCGTGAGCTCGTCGTTGGCGCTGGCGAAGGTCTCGAACTCGACGGTGGCTCCGGTCTTCTCCTCGAACGCATCGGAGACCTTCCCGAACCATTCCTTCTGCTGCTCGGGGTAGAGGCCGTTCGCGGCCATCATCACGGTGAGCGTCTGGCCTGTCCCATCGACAGCGCCACCGGTGCCGCCGTCATCCGTACCAGCGCCGGATCCCGAGCATGCGGTCAACGCGATCGCTGCTGCGGTCATCGCCCCGAGGGCGATCAGGGGTCGAGACTTCATTGAACTCTCCTTCGAGACAGTGAGTGGACGTGACTGCGTCTCCGCCAAGGTAGGCAAGCGTGGCAATTGTTAGCAATCCATTGCCAGTAATTGCCATCCTGTGATTCTGTTGCCCCATGTCGTCCCTCACACCGCCTCCGCACCGGCCGACCCTCGCAGACGTGGCCGATGCCGCCGGCGTCGCGATCTCCACGGCCTCGCGCGCACTCGCCGTCCCCGGTCGCGGGAACCCCGACACCCGCGAGCGCATCATCCGCATCGCGAAGGACCTCGGTTACACCCCCGTCACCGCGTCGAACGCCTCGGCGACACCATCGACCCGCATGGTCGCCGTCCTCGTGTCGGATGTCACGAACCCGTTCTACTTCGGCATCATCCGGGGCACGCAGCAGGCTCTTCGCGTCGCCGGATACTCGCAGATCCTCGTGCATACCGAGGAGTCGCCCGAGATGGAGGAGAGCACGCTCGAAGAGCTGCGCAGCTCGTACGACGGTGCGATCCTGACCGCCTCCCGCCTGTCCGATGAGCGGCTGGCTGAGCTCAGTGCCGAGCTTCCGCTCGTCGCGTTGAACCGGGCGGTGCCGGGAGTGCCGTCGGTGTTCATCGACACACCGCTCGGCTTCGACCAGGCCGTCGAGCACCTCGCCTCGCTGGGCCATCGACGCATCTGCTACGTGGCGGGCCCTCCGACGAGCTGGGCGAGCAACCTGCGCTGGCGTGCCGTGGCGGCCGCGTGCGAGCGCCTCGGGATCGAGCACACGAAGGTGGGCCCGTACCAGCCGCGCACGAAGGCGGGCGCGGCCGCGGCGGATGCTGCGCTGAACACCGGCGCCACCGCGTGCGTGGCTTTCAACGACCTCCTCGCGATCGGCATGCTCATCCGGCTCAAGGAACGCGGCGTGCGCGTTCCGGAGGACATGAGCATCGTCGGCTGCGACGACATCTTCGGCGCCGACTTCTGCAACCCGCCGC
>NZ_LSJW01000302.1:0-5733 GCF_001557335.1 Microbacterium sp. CCH5-D1 | reverse complement strand
CGGCGCCATGGCATACGGGATGCCGAGGTAGCGGACGATCCCCGCCTCCTCGACGCCACGAACGATGCCGGTCGACAGGGTGGCATGCGGGGAGGAGGTCATGAGCGTCATCCTAGAGTCGTCGGTCCGCGGTACGGAGAACCCGCAGCTGCACGGGGTAGGATTGGCACTCTGAACGTCCGAGTGCCAGCGGAAGGGAAGGGCGATGGTCACAGAGCGAGGGCTGCAGGTTCTCCGCGCGATCGTGCAGGACTACGTCGAGACCCACGAACCCGTCGGCAGCCGGTCGATCGTCGACAGGCATTCCTTCGGCGTCTCGGCCGCCACGATCCGAAACGACATGGCGCTGCTCGAGGATGAAGAGCTGATCACCGCTCCGCACACCTCGTCGGGAAGGGTTCCCACAGACAAGGGCTACCGCGTCTTCGTGAATCATCTCGCCCAGTTGCGCCCGCTCTCTTCGGCACAGCGCTCGGCGATCGAGTCGTTCCTGGGCGAACCGGCCGATCTCGACGACCTGATGGTGCGCACGGTGCGGGTGCTGACGCAGCTGACGGGTCAGGTCGCGCTCGCACAGTATCCGTCGTTCGCGCGTGCGCACGTGACGCATGTCGAACTGGTGGCCCTGGCACCGAACCGGCTGCTGATCGTGCTGGTCACCGATGCCGGCGGCGTGTCACAGCGGATCGCCCCCCTGCCGGAGATCATCGACGAGTCCGACCTCGCGGTGCTGCGTGCACGCCTGTCGTCGTTGATCACCGGACAGGGCATCGGTGAGGCATCCGACCGTCTTCAGCTGCTGCTCGGGGCGGAGGACAAGCCTCAGGACGCGGTGCTCCGCACGCTCGCCGGCGTCGTCGTCGACGAGCTCGGCAGCTTCCGTCAGGAACGTCTGGTGATGGCGGGGGCGGCCACCCTCGCGCGTCGGGAACAGGACTTCCGCGGCAGCATCCATCCGCTTCTCGAGGCGATCGAGGAGCAGGTGACGCTGCTGCGACTGATGAGCGAGATGGTGACCGACGAGCACGGTCTCGCGGCCAGCATCGGCACCGAGAACGCCCCCTTCGGCCTCGGTGAGGCGTCGATCGTGGCCAGCAACTACGCCGCCCCCAGCGGCACGGCGCGAGTCGGCGTGATGGGGCCGACGCGCATGGACTACCCGAGCAATCTCGCCGCAGCGCGGGCCGTGGCCCGCTACCTGTCGCGGATGCTCGACGAAGACGAGGCCGGCCGCTGACGCGGTCGCCACGAGAACACACGCAGAAAGGCGATTGTGGCGGACCACTATGAGGTTCTCGGGGTGTCCCGGGACGCTTCCACCGATGAGATCAAGAAGGCGTACCGACGCCTTGCCCGGCAGCTGCACCCGGATGTGAACCCCGGGGACGACGCTGCGGAGAAGTTCAAGCTCGTCACGCATGCGTACGACGTCCTCAGCGACGACGAGTCACGCCGGCGCTACGACATGGGCGGCGGAGACGGCGCCGCGGGGAACTTCGGCGGCTTCGGCGGTTTCGGCGACATCTTCGAGACGTTCTTCGGTGCTTCTCAAGGGGGAGGGCGCGGTGCGCGTCCGCGGTCGCGTCGGGAGCGGGGCCAGGACGCCCTCGTCCGGGTCACGCTCGACCTCGGCGACGTCGTGTTCGGGGCGCATCGGGACATCGAGGTCGACACCGCCGTGCTGTGCGAGACGTGTCAGGGGTCGTGCTGTCAGGAGGGCACCTCGCCGGTCACGTGCGACATCTGTGGCGGCTCCGGCCACGTGCAGCGTCAGGTGCGCAGCCTGCTCGGCAACGTGGTCACCTCTCAGCCCTGCGGCACCTGCGAGGGCTACGGCACGACCATCCCGTATCCCTGCGGCACCTGCGGGGGGCAGGGTCGCGTGCGTTCGCGCAGAACGGTGTCGCTCGACATCCCCGCCGGTGTCGAGACGGGGCTCCGCCTGCAGCTTCCCGGTTCCGGTGAGGTCGGCAAGGCGGGCGGACCGAACGGTGACCTGTACGTCGAGGTGACCGTCAACCCGCACGCGGCGTTCAGCCGCGAGGGAGACGACCTGCTCGCGACCCTCGAGGTGTCGATGACCGACGCGATCCTCGGTACCGAGACCAAGATCCAGGCACTCGACGGCGAGGTCGACCTCGAGATCCGTCCCGGAGTGCAGTCCGGTGACGTGCTCACGATCAAGGGACGGGGAATCACCCCGCTCCGCGGCACGCAGCGCGGCGATCTGCGGGTCGGCGTCCAGGTGCTGACCCCGACTCGGCTGGACTCCGCGCAGCGTGCGCTGATCGAGGACTTCGCGAAGAAGGCGAAGTCCCCGGAGCCCCAGCTCGCCCAGTTCCAGCAGGGACTCTTCTCCAAGCTCCGCGACCGCTTCCGCAGCCACTGATCATGGCACTGCACTTCCTCGTCGAATCGTCGACGGATGCCCGAGTCGACGACCTGGTGTCGTTGACCGGAGCCGAAGCCAAGCACGCGGCCGTCGTCCGTCGTCTTCGCGTCGGCGAGGCTGTCACCGTCGGCGACGGCGCGGGCGTGTGGCTGACCGGTGTGGCAGAGGAGGTGTCTCCCTCCCGAGTGGAGGTCCGTGTCGCGGAGCGCATCGAGCACCCCGCTCCGACGCCTCGGGTCGTTCTGGTACAGGCGCTCGCGAAAGGAGACCGCGATGAGCTCGCCGTGCAGGCGGCGTGCGAACTCGGCGTCGACGAGATCGTCCCCTGGCAGGCGAGTCGTAGCGTCTCGCGGTGGGA
The DNA here is from genome assembly GCF_001557335.1 of Microbacterium sp. CCH5-D1. NCBI lineage: Bacteria > Bacillati > Actinomycetota > Actinomycetes > Micrococcales > Microbacteriaceae > Microbacterium > Microbacterium sp. CCH5-D1. The sequence continues at coordinate 2,983 of NZ_LSJW01000302.1, read as the reverse complement.
GGGCCCGAAGGCGGTGAAGGGACGGGAGCGCTGGGCGACGATCGTCCGCGAGGCCGCCAAGCAAGCCCACCGCGCCTGGGTGCCCGCCGTCGCATCACCCGTCTCGACGGCTCAGCTCAGGGAGCGCGCGGCCTCGCAGCGCCTCCTGCTGCTCGACCCGACGGCGCCCACGCGACTGTCGGAGATCGAGCCGGACGGACGCGACCTGGTGCTCGTGGTCGGACCGGAAGGCGGGATCTCCGACGAGGAGCTGCGTCACCTGACGGAGGCGGGGGCAGAGCGTGTGCTCCTCGGCGAGACGGTGCTCCGTACCTCGACGGCGGGCCCGGCCGCGATCGCCGTGCTGTCGGTGGCACTCGGTCGATGGTGACCCCGCCCGACCGGCACGGGACGGGCCCGAGGTCGTCGTCACGCTCCGGTCAGTAGACTTGACGGTATGACGGAACCCTCGATCTTCACGCGCATTCTGAACGGGGAGATCCCTGCCGACATCATCGGCGAGACCGACCGGCTGTTCGCGCTGCGCGACATCGCCCCGCAGGCGCCCGTGCATCTGCTCGTGGTGCCGAAGTCGGCAGAGTATCGAGATGTCGTCGAGGTCGCGGCCGCAGATCCCTCTCTGCTCGCCGAGATGGTCGCTTTCGCGGGCGAGCTCGCGGCGGAGCACACGGAGGACGGCGACTTCCGCCTCGTCTTCAACACCGGCGCGAACGCCGGACAGACCGTTTTCCACGTCCACGCGCACGTGCTGGCCGGCGGATTGACTGAGAAGAGTGTCGGTGCCTGAGAACCACGAGCCCCAGGAGCGGAGCCTGGGCGGCCGGCCTCCCGAGGCGGTCGAGAAGATTTACGCGGACGGCGTCGCCATGGTGCAGCTGCTCGGACCGCAGGACCGGCTGCTGCGGATGCTGGAGCGTGAGCACCGCGATGTGCAGGTGCTCGTCCGTGGCAACGAGATCACACTCAGCGGTGGCACCGATGCGGTCGCGAAGGCGAGGGCGCTGGTCGAGGAGCTGCTCGCCATGACGAAGGCCGGGCAGGACCTGGCACCGAGCGACGTGTCGAGTTCCGCGCGGATGCTGCGCCAGGAAGGAGGACCGCGCCCCAGCGAGGTTCTCGGCGAGGCGATCCTGACCACGCGCGGCAAGGTGATCCGTCCGAAGACCCTCGGGCAGAAGGAGTACGTGGACGCGATCGAGGAGAACACGATCGTGTTCGGCATCGGTCCGGCCGGTACGGGCAAGACCTACCTCGCGATGGCCAAGGCCGTCCAGGCGCTCCAGCGCAAGGAGGTCACCAGGATCATCCTCACGCGCCCCGCGGTCGAAGCGGGAGAGCGGCTCGGCTTCCTCCCCGGCACGCTCACCGACAAGATCGATCCATACCTCCGCCCGCTGTACGACGCTCTCAACGAGATGATGGACCCCGAGATCGTCCCTCGCCTGATGGCGACCGGCACGATCGAGGTGGCACCCCTCGCCTACATGCGCGGGCGCACCCTCAACGACTCGTTCGTCGTCCTCGACGAGGCTCAGAACACCACGCCGGAACAGATGAAGATGTTCCTCACGCGTCTCGGTTTCGGCACGCGGATGGTCGTCACGGGCGATATCACGCAGGTCGACCTTCCGCAGGGGTCGTCGGGGCTCCGCCTGGTGACCCGAGTGCTCGACGGCATCGACGACATCCATTTCTCCCGTCTCACCAGCGACGACGTGGTACGGCACTCGCTGGTCGGACGCATCGTCGACGCGTACAGCGAGTACGACGAGAAGCGCACCGCAGCGCGATTCGAGCGCGAGCAGGCGGCGGAGTTCGCCAACCGTGCCGATCGCCGGGGAGCACAACGACCTGGACCGCGTGATCGCGCCCCGAAACGAGGACTCTCATGATCGAGATCAACAACGAGTCGGCCATCGACGTCGACGAGACCGTGCTGCAGCGACTGACCGATTTCAATCTCGCGCAGCTGCACGTCAGCCCTGACGCCGAGGTGGCCATCGTCCTCGTCGACGAGGGCGCCATGGAGGCGCTTCACGTGCAGTGGATGGACGAGCCCGGCCCCACCGACGTGCTGAGCTTCCCGATGGATGAGCTACGCCCCGGTACCGAGGACCGTCCGACCGCCCCCGGCCTGCTCGGCGACATCGTGCTCTGCCCCCAGGTGGCCGAGACGCAGGCGCAGGCGGCAGGACACACCCTGATGGATGAGCTCATCCTGCTCACGACCCACGGTCTGCTCCACCTCCTCGGCTTCGATCACGCCGAGCCCGACGAGGAGCGTGAGATGTTCGGACTGCAGAAGGAGCTGATCCAGGGTTTCGCGGCTGCTGAACGCCGACGATGACTGCTGTTCTCCTCCTGATCGCCGCCGTGCTGCTGGTGGCGTTCGGCGGTCTCATGGCCGCGATCGATGCGGCGTACGGGGTGACCTCGCGTGCCGGACTCGCCGACATGGCGACCGAGGGCCGCAGGGCCAGGGCACTGGAGCGTATCGCCTCAGATCTCGACGCCCACGTGAACGCGGTGGCGTTCATCCGCGTCCTCGCAGAGGTGACGGCAGCCGTGCTCGTGACGGTCGCCTTCACCATCCTGATCGAGAACAACTGGTGGGCGATGCTCGCCGCCGCGGTGCTCATGACGGCGATCACCTTCGTGCTCGTGGGGGCGAGCCCGCGGTCGTTCGGGCGTCAGCACGCCGAGGGCATGATCCGCGGCACCGCGTCGATCGTGCGCGGGCTCCGCATCATCCTCGGCCCCCTCGCGCAAGGCCTGGTCCTGCTGGGAAACCGGGTCACCCCCGGCACGGGGCGCAGCTCCTTCACCAGCGAGGATCAGCTGCTGAGCATGGTCGACGAGGCAGCGTCGAACGATCTCATCGAAGAGGACGACCGCGACCTCATCCACTCCGTCTTCGACTTCACCGACCAGTTCGTCCGCGCCGTGATGGTGCCGCGCACCGAGATGGTGACGGTCGATGCCA
>NZ_LSJW01000301.1:0-1911 GCF_001557335.1 Microbacterium sp. CCH5-D1 | reverse complement strand
AGATCGAGCTGCACCGCCGCATCGAAGAGCGCCGTCGCGCGTTCGAAGCACAGGGCATCGTGATGGAACCGCCCGTGGACATGAACGTCTGAGACGTCGGCCCGCAGGTCTCCCCGTAGCGAGCGGGCGGTGTCAGACCGTGCGGCCGTCGTGGATCCGCACCACGCGGTCGACCGTCCCCGCCGGCGGCGCCACGTGCGAGATCAGCAGCACCGACTGCTCCCCCGCGGCCAGCAGCAGATCGCGCAGCAGGGCATCCGATGCCTCAGGATCGACGCCCGCCGTCGGCTCGTCGAGCACCAGCACGGGGAAGCCGCGCAGCAGCGCCCTGGCGAGCGAGATCCGCTGCGCCTGACCGCCGGACACCAGCGCGCCGCGGTCACCCACCCTGGCATCGAGGCCCCCGCGCTCCCGCACCCAGTCACGGAGCCCGACCCGGTCGAGCATCGCCAGCAGTTCCTCGTCCGAGGCGGAGTCGCGCGCGAAGAGCAGATTCTGGCGGATGTCCTCGTCGAACAGCTGAGGGCTCTGCTCGCACAGTCCGATCACGCGTCGCAGCGCCGGGCCCGAGAGCTCTGCGGCGTCGCGACCACCCACCAGATACTCGCCCTCCACGCGCAGGAAGCCGACCAGGGTCGCCGCGAGCGAGCTCTTGCCCGCCCCACTCGGTCCCGCGACCAGCACGCGCTCACCGGCGCGGAGGTCGAGGTCGACTCCCTTCAGCGCGGGCGTGCCGCCGGGCCAGGTCGCCCTGACGCCGCGCAGATGCAGCTCGGGCGTGCGCGCGAACTCCACGTCATCCCCCTCGTCGGAACGCAACTCCTCCGGCATCCGCTCCGGGAGCACGTCGACGATGCGCCCGGCGCTCGCGCGCACGCTCCGCCATGACGCCGCAGCGATCGGCACCGCTCCGAACACCTCGAAGACCACCATCGGCACGAGCACCGCCACGGCCAGCCACGGACCGTCGATCGAGCCGTCCGCAAGGCCCGGAGCCGCCACGGCGAGCGCCCAGACCGATGCCGCCCCGGCCACGGCGGACACGACACCCGCCGCGACGGCCTGAGCGAGGGAGGCACGGTCGACCACGCGTCGCAGAGCCGCATCGGCGGCAGTGATCCGCGCCCGCGCCTGTTGCTCCGCCCCGTAGGCGATGAGCACGTCGAGGCTCCCGAGGTAGTCGACGAGAGCTGCGGAGAGCTCTGCCCGACGCTCCGAGACCCGTGCTTCGGCGTGCGAGCCGAACGCCCAACCGAGTCCGATCGCTGCAGCCGCGGCGGCCAGGAGGCAGACCGCGAGAGCGAGGGCGGCCGGGGGCGAGACGAACGCGAGGAAGCCCACCGCTCCGACCGCGACGAGCGCCGCCACACCGAGCGGCTGCACCACTCGCAGCGGCAGGTTCTGCAGGTTCTCGACGTCGTCCACGAGAGCTGCGAGCACCTGCCCGCGGTCCGTCGAGCCGAGTCCCGCCGGTGACAGAGGGATCAGCCGGCGCACCATGTCGGCACGAGTCGAGGCGAGCTGACGCAGCGCGGCATCGTGTCCGCTCAGGCGCTCCAGATAGCGGGTGACCGCGCGCGAGACGGCGAAGAAGCGCACACCGACGACGGCGATCGACAGCGGCACCAGCGAATCGACGATCGAGGCGCTCACGATCAGCCACCCGCTGACCGCGAGCAGACTCACGGCGGCGGCGGCCGAGAGCAGACCCCAGATCAGTCCCGGTACGAAGCGGCCGAGTGGCGGCTGCGCGAGTCGCAGGATGGCGCCGATCCGGTGACCGCGAGAATGCGCGGCATCGGTTGTGCGGGGTGCAGTCATGCGTTCACCCCCAGCGCCACGATCTGATCCGCGATCTCGCGCGCGGTCCGACGGTGGGAGACGAGGAGGATCGTCGCCCCGGCGTCCGCC
>NZ_LSJW01000300.1:0-5389 GCF_001557335.1 Microbacterium sp. CCH5-D1 | reverse complement strand
TCGCGATGCAGGAACGCTGAGTGGTCGGGACCGTTTCCCCACGGCGGTCCCGACCCCTCGGCGGTATGGAGGGAAGTGAATGAGCACCAGACTCGAGTCCGCACCGCACTCCGACGCGGCAGGTTCCGACGTGGTCGAGCCGGAACCCTCGGCAGCCGTGCGGCCACGGCCGACGTGGTGGGTGAAGCTCATCGCCTTCGCGGCCTGCCTCCTGACGCTGTGGCACATCGGCGCCTCGTTCCTGTGGATAGCGCCATACTCCGCACTGCGGGAGATCCCCACCCAGCAGGTCCTCGCCGGGTACATGCTGCCGATGTTCGGTCAGTCCTGGAGCGTGTTCGCACCGGAGCCCATCAACGGCGACTACCACTTCAACGTCCGCGCCCTCATCGAGAAGAACGGCGAACAGGTCGAGACCGGGTGGGTCAGCGCCACCGACGTGGAGCTCTCGATGATCCGGTACAACCTCTTCCCTCCTCGGGCCGGCATCCAGTCGAGTGAGGTGGCGAGCGGACAGATGAACGCCTACAACAAGCTGAACGCCGACCAGCAGGCCGTCATCGGCCTGGACTTCATGAAGGACGACTGGGAGGAGTGGATGGTGCGCTCCTTCGACGAGCTGCAGGGTGAAGACAATCCATCGACCGAGGCCTACATGGCCGAGGAGCACCTCTCGACCGCGTACGCGACCCAGGTGGCCTACGCGATCTGGGGAGCGGATGCGGTGGTCGCGGTGCAGTACCGCGTGAGCCGCCAGAACGTGGTCCCCTACAAGGATCGCAACGACCCCGGCGCGCAGCGCCCCGACCCGACGTTCTCGACGACCGGATGGCGTCTGCCCATAGAAGAGGAAGGGCAGAGTCGCGAGAACTTCGCGAACACCTTCCGCGGCCAGTTCGAGCGGATCCAGCCGTGAGCGCGCCGGTCAAGACCGCGGACCGCCGGAAGGACGCGAAGAAGAAGGACTCCGCGCCACGGAGCACCATCACCGCTCCGGCCCCGGCGTCCGCGCCGCCCACCCCTCCTCGCGAACCCGCTCCGGCACCGGCTCCGGCGAGCACCGTGCCGCCGCGGTCGTTCCTCACACGGCTGCTGACCTTCGTGTCGTCGATGATCGGTGGTCTCTGGTCGATGGTGCTGTCGGCGATCGACCGCATCTCGGCGTTCGTCGGCGACTGGCTCTTCCACGGGAAGAAGGCGCTCTACGGACTCGCGGTCACGCGCATCCTCTTCGGACTCACCGCGATCGGCCTGCTGATCTCGAACTTCAGCACCCGGCTCTACACGTTCGGATCGGGGTCGGCCTGGAACGGCGAGCTCGCGGAGCCGGTGAGCGAGTTCCCCAGGATCTGGGTGTTCAGTGCGTTCCATGCCGCGATGGGGAACGATGCGCTCTACACGGCGCTCTACCTTCTGCTCGGAGTGCTCGCCGTGCTGTTCGTGCTCGGGTGGCGCTTCCGGATCGTGCTGCCGATCTTCTTCTGCCTCTGGGTGGGGTTCATCGAGGCGAACGACATGGTGGGCGATCAGGGCGACAACATGTTCCGCATCGCCCTGCTGCTGCTGTTCTTCGCCGACCCGGCGGCGCGCTGGTCGCTGGATGCCCGGCGTCGGGCGAAGTCGGGGGAGTGGTTCGCCCCGAACAGCCAGCCGGCGCTGCTGGGAACCATGTTCCACAACCTGGCGCTCGTGGCTCTCACGGCACAGGTCTGCTTCGTCTACGCCTCCGGCGCTCTCTACAAAGCGGGCGGCGCGCCGTGGGAAGAGGGGTATGCGGTCTACAACCCGCTGCAGACCGCCCGGTTCGGCACCTGGCCGGTGCTGAGCGACCTCGTCACGACATGGGGACCGATGGTCACCGTCGCCAGCTGGGGTTCGATCATCCTGCAGGTGGCGTTCCCGCTCATGCTGCTCACCCGTCCCACGCGGTTGATCGGACTGCTGGGCATCCTGTCGTTCCACATCGGCATCGCCGTGCTCATGGGGCTGCCGTGGTTCTCGCTGACGATGATCGCGATCGATGCGATCTTCATCCGCGATCGCACGTGGGCGCGTCTGAGCGCGGGGACGAAGCGGCGTTGGCGGGAGGCAGGAGCGCCACCGCCTACCGTGCCGGAAGATGCGCTGCCGGCCCGGACTGTGGTCTGACGACAAGCCGACGGGGAGATGCCCCCGCAGCGCATTGGAGGAAGTGGACAGGGCAGTAGGACTCCCGTTGTGGCAGACCTACCATGGCAGTATTCCCACTTCCCTCTGAGAGGAACGCTCATGGTCGACGCCGCCGTCCGTCCGAAGACGACCCGCACCTCCCCCGACAACGCTGACGCCACCCCGCGTCTCGATGTCGCCCGCGTCAACGACGCCCTGATGGGCACGTGGGGTGACGTGCGTCGTCAGGCCCGCGAGATGATCAAGGACTCGGCGTTCTGGCGCAAGGACGAGCTCGGCAAGGACGAGCACCGCGAGCGCGTGCTCAGCCAGCTGCACCTGCTGGTGGAGAACAAGGCCGTGCATCGCGCGTTCCCGAAGTCGCTCGGCGGCGAGGAGAACAACGGTGCGAACATCGCGGGCTTCGAGGAGCTCGTGGTGGCCGACCCCAGCCTGCAGATCAAGTCGGGTGTGCAGTGGGGTCTCTTCGGATCGGCGATCCTGCAGCTGGGTACGGAGGAGCACCACGCGAAGTGGCTCCCCGGAGTGATGGACCTCTCGATCCCCGGTGCCTTCGCGATGACCGAGATCGGCCACGGCTCCGACGTCGCTGCGGTCGGCACCACGGCCACGTACGACCCGGAGACGGAGGAATTCGTCATCAACACCCCGTTCCGCGGGGCGACGAAGGAGTACCTCGGAAACGCCGCACTGCACGGCGTAGCGGCGACCGTCTTCGCGCAGCTGATCACGAACGGCGTGAACCACGGCGTGCACTGCTTCTATGTGCCGCTGCGCGGTGAGGACGGGGTGGACCTCCCCGGCATCGGCCGCGAGGACGACGGTCTCAAGGGCGGACTCAACGGCATCGACAACGGGCGCCTCTCGTTCGACCACGTGCGGATCCCGCGGACCAACCTGCTCAACCGCTACGGCGACGTCGCGGCTGACGGCACCTACTCCAGCGCGATCGACAGCCCTGGCCGCCGCTTCTTCACGATGCTCGGCACCCTCGTGCAGGGGCGGGTGTCCCTCGACGGCGCGGCCTCCTGGGCCTCCGCCCTCGGTCTGCACATCGCGATCACCTACGCCACCCAGCGCCGTCAGTTCGACGGTGCTGATGGGCAGGAGGTGGTGCTGATGGACTACGGCAAGCACCAGCGCCGTCTGCTGCCGCGCCTGGCGACCACCTACGCGCAGATCTTCGCGCACGACGAGTTCCTGCAGAAGTTCGACGGTGTCTTCTCCGGCCGGACCGACACCCCGGCGGACCGGGAAGACCTGGAGACCTTGGCCGCCGCCCTCAAGCCGCTGTCGACGTGGCATGCGCTCGACACTCTCCAGGAGGCCCGAGAGGCCACCGGCGGTGCCGGCTTCATGTTCGAGAACCGTCTGGTCGGGCTTCGTGCCGACCTCGACATCTACGTCACCTTCGAGGGCGACAACAACGTGCTGCTGCAGCTGGTGGGCAAGCGTCTGCTGACCGACTACGCGAAGCAGTTCCAGGGCAAGGATGCGGCGGCCCTCGCCAAGTTCGCCGTGGGCATGACCGCGGGCAAGCTGTTCCACGGTGCGGGCCTGCGTCAGCTCGGTCAGGCCGTCTCCGACTTCGGTCAGGTGAGCCGATCGGTCGAGCGGGGCCTGCGCGAGGAGCAGCAGCACGATCTGCTCGCCGGACGTGTGCAGCAGATGGTGGCCGACATCGCCTCGCGCCTCCGCCCCGGTGCGAAGGACAAGGCCCTCGGCGCTCGCCTGTTCAACGAGAACCAGGCCGAGCTCATCGAGGCCGCCCGTGCGCACGGAGAGCTGCTGCAGTGGGAGGCGTTCACCGACGCCGTGCACCAGATCGACGACGAGGACACCAAGAAGGTGCTCACCTGGCTGCGCGACCTGTTCGGCCTGCAGCTCATCGAGAAGCACCTCGCCTGGCATCTGATCCACGGACGTCTGTCGATGCAGCGCGGCGCGGCGGTGTCGAGCTACATCGACCGCCTGTGCGCCCGTCTGCGCCCGTACTCCCTCGACCTCGTGAACGCGTTCGGCTACGAGCCCGAGCACGTGCGCGCTCCCATCGCGAGCGGCCTGGAGAAGCAGCGGCAGGACGAGGCCCGTGCGTACTACGCCGACCTCGAGGCGAGCGGACAGGCCCCCATCCAGGAGAAGGCGCTCAAGAAGAAGCAGCGCTGACCCGCCCGCGGTTCGCTCTCCTCTCGACAATCGTCGACTCGCGCGGCACGGCTGATTCACCTCCCGCGCTGGGTAGTCTCGGCAGGTACCGATCCGAGGAGTCCGATATGCCTGCCGTGAACGCCTATGCCGCACCCCGTGAAGCAGCCCCGCTGGAGAAGACCGTCATCCAGCGACGCGAACTCGGCCCGCTCGACGTGCTGATCGACATCGCCTTCGCCGGGATCTGCCACTCGGACATCCACACCGTGCGGGGCGATTGGGGTCCGCAGCAGTATCCGCTCGCTCCCGGGCACGAGATCACCGGCACGGTCGCTGCGGTCGGCGCGGGCGTCACCCGGTATGCGGTCGGCGATCGTGTCGGCGTCGGATGCCTGGTGAACTCCTGCGGGGAGTGCCGCAACTGTCTGCGCGGCGAAGAGCAGTTCTGCACCCAGGGGGCCGTGCTCACCTATGGCGGCATCGATCGCGACGGCACCGTCACCCAGGGCGGCTACTCGGAGCAGGTGGTCGTGACCGAGGCCTTCGTGCTGCGCATCCCCGACGCTCTGCCGCTGGACGTCGCCGCACCGCTGCTGTGCGCGGGCATCACGACCTATTCGCCGCTGCGGCACTGGAACGTCGGACCCGGCACACGCGTCGCGGTCGTCGGGCTCGGCGGCCTCGGGCACATGGGAGTGCAGATCGCCCATGCTCTCGGCGCGGAGGTGACCGTGCTCTCGCAGACCCTGAGCAAGAAGGACGACGGTCTGCGGCTCGGCGCCGACCACTATCGCGCCACCAGCGACCGGGAGACCTTCCGCGAGCTGCGCTCATCGTTCGATGTGATCCTCAACACCGTGAGCGCCGTGATCGATCTGCGCTCCTACCTGAGCCTGCTCGACGTCGGCGGAGCCATGGTGTGCGTCGGCGCTCCCGGCGAACCCCTGGAGGTGGGCGTGATGTCGCTGATCGGTGGTCGGCGCTCGCTTGCCGGCAGCAACATCGGCGGCATCGGCGAGACGCAGGAGATGCTCGACTTCTGCGCCGAGCACGGCATCGCGGCAGAGATCGA
>NZ_LSJW01000299.1:0-5555 GCF_001557335.1 Microbacterium sp. CCH5-D1 | reverse complement strand
GGTAAGATAGAGAAGTTGCCCTTCGGGCCTGGCTGTGATGGCTGGGTCGTGGGAGCATCCGATCCTTGAGAACTCAACAGCGTGCACTTGTCAAATGCCAAATTATCCTCGTCTAGCTTCGGCTGGGTGAGAATTCCTTTGGATCAAAGACCAACCTCCTTGTGGGGTTGGCAATGGATGAAGTCAGCAATGAATTTGTCTCTTTGGTCAGCATCAAACTCGCTGCGTCACCGTTTTCCCGGTGGGGTATGCATTTCTTTTTTACGGAGAGTTTGATCCTGGCTCAGGATGAACGCTGGCGGCGTGCTTAACACATGCAAGTCGAACGGTGAACACGGAGCTTGCTCTGTGGGATCAGTGGCGAACGGGTGAGTAACACGTGAGCAACCTGCCCCTGACTCTGGGATAAGCGCTGGAAACGGCGTCTAATACTGGATATGTGACGTGACCGCATGGTCTGCGTCTGGAAAGAATTTCGGTTGGGGATGGGCTCGCGGCCTATCAGCTTGTTGGTGAGGTAATGGCTCACCAAGGCGTCGACGGGTAGCCGGCCTGAGAGGGTGACCGGCCACACTGGGACTGAGACACGGCCCAGACTCCTACGGGAGGCAGCAGTGGGGAATATTGCACAATGGGCGCAAGCCTGATGCAGCAACGCCGCGTGAGGGACGACGGCCTTCGGGTTGTAAACCTCTTTTAGCAGGGAAGAAGCGAAAGTGACGGTACCTGCAGAAAAAGCGCCGGCTAACTACGTGCCAGCAGCCGCGGTAATACGTAGGGCGCAAGCGTTATCCGGAATTATTGGGCGTAAAGAGCTCGTAGGCGGTTTGTCGCGTCTGCTGTGAAATCCGGAGGCTCAACCTCCGGCCTGCAGTGGGTACGGGCAGACTAGAGTGCGGTAGGGGAGATTGGAATTCCTGGTGTAGCGGTGGAATGCGCAGATATCAGGAGGAACACCGATGGCGAAGGCAGATCTCTGGGCCGTAACTGACGCTGAGGAGCGAAAGGGTGGGGAGCAAACAGGCTTAGATACCCTGGTAGTCCACCCCGTAAACGTTGGGAACTAGTTGTGGGGTCCATTCCACGGATTCCGTGACGCAGCTAACGCATTAAGTTCCCCGCCTGGGGAGTACGGCCGCAAGGCTAAAACTCAAAGGAATTGACGGGGACCCGCACAAGCGGCGGAGCATGCGGATTAATTCGATGCAACGCGAAGAACCTTACCAAGGCTTGACATATACGAGAACGGGCCAGAAATGGTCAACTCTTTGGACACTCGTAAACAGGTGGTGCATGGTTGTCGTCAGCTCGTGTCGTGAGATGTTGGGTTAAGTCCCGCAACGAGCGCAACCCTCGTTCTATGTTGCCAGCACGTAATGGTGGGAACTCATGGGATACTGCCGGGGTCAACTCGGAGGAAGGTGGGGATGACGTCAAATCATCATGCCCCTTATGTCTTGGGCTTCACGCATGCTACAATGGCCGGTACAAAGGGCTGCAATACCGCGAGGTGGAGCGAATCCCAAAAAGCCGGTCCCAGTTCGGATTGAGGTCTGCAACTCGACCTCATGAAGTCGGAGTCGCTAGTAATCGCAGATCAGCAACGCTGCGGTGAATACGTTCCCGGGTCTTGTACACACCGCCCGTCAAGTCATGAAAGTCGGTAACACCTGAAGCCGGTGGCCTAACCCTTGTGGAGGGAGCCGTCGAAGGTGGGATCGGTAATTAGGACTAAGTCGTAACAAGGTAGCCGTACCGGAAGGTGCGGCTGGATCACCTCCTTTCTAAGGAGCATCTGACACCTCCGGGTGTCCAGAACCCAGATCGAAGGCATACGTTCTTCGCTGGGAGCTCATGGGTGGAACATTTGACATGGTGCGAAGGATGTTGTTCTTCTCCAGTACGCCGCTTCGGTGGTTGGAACGGGGAGGGTGACGGATGTCGCACCTGCACGCTGTTGGGTCCTGAGGGACCGGATGCGCTTTGACCTTACGGGGTTGGAAGCATTTGGTTACTCTGGGCCTCTTTCTGTTTCTCCATGTTTGTGGGGTTGTGGATTGGGGCACCGCCCGTACTTTGAGAACTACACAGTGGACGCGAGCATCTTGCAGCTGATCTTCGGATCGGTTGCACAAGATGATCTTAAAGATCATTAGTCAATTTCAGATCCCGCCTTCGGGTGGGGTCGAGTTTTTGATTCAAACTCATGTGATTTCAAGTCTTTAAGAGCAAACGGTGGATGCCTTGGCATCTGGAGCCGAAGAAGGACGTAGCAATCTGCGATAAGCCTCGGGGAACTGATAAGCAAGTTTTGATCCGAGGGTGTCCGAATGGGGAAACCCCGCTGGGCGGCGTGCCGACCTAGTGACTCCCGCCTGAATATATAGGGCGGGTAGAGGGAACGTGGGGAAGTGAAACATCTCAGTACCCACAGGAAGAGAAAGCAACCGCGATTCCGTTAGTAGTGGCGAGCGAAACCGGATCAGGCTAAACCTAGCGTGTGTGATAGCCGGCAGGCGTTGCACGTTGGGGGTTGTGGGACTTTTCAGTCATCTCTGCCGAGGTGGCGGCGTTACAAGAAGGTATAGACGAACGGTCTTGAAAGGCCGGTCATAGAGGGTGCCAACCCCGTAGTCGAAATGCCTCTCTTGGCGCGAAGAGTATCCCAAGTAGCACGGGGCCCGTGAAATCCCGTGTGAATCTGTCAGGACCACCTGATAAGCCTAAATACTCCCAGATGACCGATAGCGGACAAGTACCGTGAGGGAAAGGTGAAAAGTACCCCGGGAGGGGAGTGAAATAGTACCTGAAACCGTTTGCTTACAAACCGTTGGAGCCTCCTTAGTAGGGGTGACAGCGTGCCTTTTGAAGAATGAGCCTGCGAGTTAGCGATATGTGGCGAGGTTAACCCGTGTGGGGTAGCCGTAGCGAAAGCGAGTCTGAATAGGGCGATTCAGTCGCATGTCCTAGACCCGAAGCGAAGTGATCTATCCATGGCCAGGTTGAAGCACGTGTAAGAGCGTGTGGAGGACCGAACCCACTTAGGTTGAAAACTGAGGGGATGAGCTGTGGATAGGGGTGAAAGGCCAATCAAACTTCGTGATAGCTGGTTCTCTCCGAAATGCATTTAGGTGCAGCGTTGCGTGTTTCTTGCCGGAGGTAGAGCTACTGGATGGCCGATGGGCCCTACAAGGTTACTGACGTCAGCCAAACTCCGAATGCCGGTAAGTGAGAGCGCAGCAGTGAGACTGTGGGGGATAAGCTTCATAGTCGAGAGGGAAACAACCCAGACCACCAACTAAGGTCCCAAAGCGCGTGCTAAGTGGGAAAGGATGTGGAGTTGCTGTGACAACCAGGAGGTTGGCTTAGAAGCAGCCACCCTTGAAAGAGTGCGTAATAGCTCACTGGTCAAGTGATTCCGCGCCGACAATGTAACGGGGCTCAAGCACGCCACCGAAGTTGTGGCATTGACATTATTGGTAGGCCTTCGTGGTCCAGCCGTGTTGATGGGTAGGAGAGCGTCGTGTGGCCAGCGAAGCGGCGGTGTAAACCAGCCGTGGAGGCTACACGAGTGAGAATGCAGGCATGAGTAGCGAATGACGTGTGAGAAACACGTCCTCCGAAAGACCAAGGGTTCCAGGGTCAAGCTAATCTTCCCTGGGTAAGTCGGGACCTAAGGCGAGGCCGACAGGCGTAGTCGATGGACAACGGGTTGATATTCCCGTACCGGCGAAGAACCGCCCAAGCTAATCCAGTAGTGCTAAGTGTCTGAATCCCAGTGACTGATCCCTTCGGGGTGACGCTCTGGGCCTAGCGCACGACCCCATTCTGGTGCGGTTAGCGTATTAACAGGTGTGACGCAGGAAGGTAGCCCAAGCCAGGCGATGGTTGTCCTGGTGCAAGTGCGTAGGCCGAGTCGTAGGCAAATCCGCGATTCACATAGGCTGAGACACGATGCGGATAAAAAGTGGGTGATCCTATGCTGCCAAGAAAAGCATCGACGCGAGGTTCTAGCCGCCCGTACCCCAAACCGACTCAGGTGGTCAGGTAGAGAATACCAAGGAGATCGAGAGAATCGTGGTTAAGGAACTCGGCAAAATGCCCCCGTAACTTCGGGAGAAGGGGGGCCATCCACTTATACGGATTTACTCCGAAAAGGGTGTGGTGGCCGCAGAGACTAGTGGGTAGCGACTGTTTACTAAAAACACAGGTCCGTGCCAAGTCGCAAGACGATGTATACGGACTGACGCCTGCCCGGTGCTGGAAGGTTAAGAGGACCGGTTAGCCGCAAGGCGAAGCTGAGAATTTAAGCCCCAGTAAACGGCGGTGGTAACTATAACCATCCTAAGGTAGCGAAATTCCTTGTCGGGTAAGTTCCGACCTGCACGAATGGCGTAACGACTTCCCAACTGTCTCAACCGCGAACTCGGCGAAATTGCATTACGAGTAAAGATGCTCGTTACGCGCAGCAGGACGGAAAGACCCCGTGACCTTTACTACAGCTTGGTATTGGTGTTCGGTGTGGCTTGTGTAGGATAGGTGGGAGACTTTGAAGCATGGACGCTAGTTCGTGTGGAGTCATTGTTGAAATACCACTCTGGTCACTCTGGATATCTAACTTCGAACCGTAATCCGGTTCAGGGACAGTGCCTGGTGGGTAGTTTAACTGGGGCGGTTGCCTCCCAAAAAGTAACGGAGGCGCCCAAAGGTTCCCTCAACCTGGTTGGCAATCAGGTGTCGAGTGTAAGTGCACAAGGGAGCTTGACTGTGAGACTGACAGGTCGAGCAGGGACGAAAGTCGGGACTAGTGATCCGGCAGTGGCTTGTGGAAGCGCTGTCGCTCAACGGATAAAAGGTACCTCGGGGATAACAGGCTGATCTTGCCCAAGAGTCCATATCGACGGCATGGTTTGGCACCTCGATGTCGGCTCGTCGCATCCTGGGGCTGGAGTAGGTCCCAAGGGTTGGGCTGTTCGCCCATTAAAGCGGTACGCGAGCTGGGTTTAGAACGTCGTGAGACAGTTCGGTCCCTATCCGCTGCGCGCGTAGGAAATTTGAGAGGATCTGACCCTAGTACGAGAGGACCGGGTTGGACGAACCTCTGGTGTGTCAGTTGTTCCGCCAGGAGCACCGCTGATTAGCTACGTTCGGGATGGATAACCGCTGAAAGCATCTAAGCGGGAAGCCGGCCTCAAGATGAGATTTCCATACCTTCGGGTGAGAGGCTCCCAGCCAGACTACTGGGTTGATAGGCCAGATGTGGAAGTGCAGTAATGCATGCAGCTGACTGGTACTAATAAGCCGATGACTTGATAACACACCGTTTGTTGGTGCTACGCGTCCACTGAGTGGTTCTCGATGTACGGTCGAGAACCGCATAACAACAATGACTTTGTTATGTGTTTGATTGAAACATCAATAGTGTTTCGGCGGCCATAGCGTGAGGGAAACGCCCGGTTACATTCCGAACCCGGAAGCTAAGCCTCACAGCGCCGATGGTACTGCAGGGGGGACCCTGTGGGAGAGTAGGACACCGCCGGACTCCTTTTAAACAA
>NZ_LSJW01000298.1:0-3167 GCF_001557335.1 Microbacterium sp. CCH5-D1 | reverse complement strand
GCACGCCCTCATCGCCGCAGTGTGGGTCAATCCGGCGGCCGACGACGCCGACACGGTCTACCGCAACAACCGCGAGGCGACACGCACCGCGCTCGCGAACGGCGCGGCGGGCCTGCCCAAGCTCGACGCCGTGCTGGAAGCCCGGCACGCGCCGACCAATCCGTTCTACACCCCTTCCACCGCATCCGCCTGATCCACAAAGGACACGCATCACCCATGAGCTCTCCCACCCCCGTCCTCGACCCAACGCCGGTCGGGACCCGACCCACCGTCGGGTTCATCGGACTCGGCAACATGGGGTCAGGAATGACCCGCAACCTGCAGGCCGCGGGCTTCCCGCTGGTCGTGACCGATCTGCGCCGCGAGTCGGCGTCCGACCTGATCGAGGGCGGTGCCCGGTGGGCTGAGACCCCTCGCGAGGTCGCCGCCGCCAGTGACCTCATCATCACGATGCTGCCGACGCCCAAGCACGTCGAGGCCGTCGCCTCGGGGCCTGACGGCCTCGTGGTGGGGCTGCCGGACGGCGGTACCTGGATCGACATGTCGACCTCGGTGCCGGACGTGCTGGACGGTGTGCGCGCCGCGACCGCCGGCCGCGGACTGCACCTGCTCGACGCCCCCGTCAGTGGGATGTCAGTGGGCGCCGCGAACGGGATGCTGCAGATCTTCGTCGGTGGTGACGCCGACGATGTGCAGCGGCTGCGTCCCGTGTTCGAGGCGATGGGGGACCCGGAGCGGATCCTGCACGTCGGCGGGCCCGGCGCAGGCTACGCCGTGAAGCTCATGATCAACCAGCTGTGGTTCTCCCACCTGGTCGCGACGGCGGAGGTGCTGTCGGTCGGCGTCGCCGCGGGGGTCGACCTTGGCGTGCTGCGGGACGCGCTCATCGCGAGCCCCGCGAACAGCACCTTCGTCTCACGCGACGTGTTGTCGATCCTCGACCACGGCGACTACGACGAGGGCTTCGCGATCGCCCTCGCCTGCAAGGACCTCGGTCTCTCCGTCGATCTGGCCCGCTCGGTCGGGATGCCGGTCGAGCTGTCCTCCCTCGTCGAGCAGATCTTCCGTCGAGCCCGCGCGAGCTACGGCGACCGCGCCGGGGAGATGACGCCCGTGCGTCTCTACGAGGAACTACTCGGCCGCGACCTCCGTCGGGAGATGCCCGCATGACCGCGGCACGCGAGGCCGAGGTCATCGCCTCCGTCCCCACCGGCCTGCTGATCGGCGGTCAGTGGCGGGAAGCGACCTCCGGCCACACCTTCGAGGTGCACGACCCGTCGACGGGTGAGGTGCTCGCCCATGTCGCCGATGCGACGCCCGAGGACGGCATGGCCGCACTCGACGCTGCTGCTGCGGCGCAGACCGCCTGGGCCGCCACTGCTCCGCGACAGCGCGGGGAGATCCTGCGCCGGGCGTTCGAGCTCGTCACGGCCCGCGCCGAGGACTTCGCACTCGTCATGACGCTCGAGATGGGCAAGCCTCTCGCCGAATCGCGCGCCGAGGTCGCGTACGGCGCCGAGTTCCTGCGCTGGTTCTCGGAAGAAGCACCCCGCATCTCCGGGCGATACGCCACCGCTCCCGACGGCCGCAACCGACTGCTCGTCGCGAAGCGACCGGTCGGTCCGAGCCTGCTCATCACCCCGTGGAACTTCCCGCTCGCGATGGCCACGCGCAAGATCGCGCCGGCACTCGCGGCCGGCTGCACCTCGGTGCTCAAGCCCGCCGCGCTCACACCGCTCACCGCACTCCTGTTCGCCGAGGTGCTCCGCGAGGCCGGAGTGCCGGACGGCGTCGTGAACGTCATCCCCACGACCCGCGCCGGCGCGGTCACGGGCCCGCTCATCACCGACCCGCGACTGCGCAAACTCTCGTTCACCGGATCAACCGAAGTGGGGCGCCGCCTCATCGCGGACGCCGCGCACCAGGTGCTCCGCGTCTCGATGGAACTCGGAGGCAACGCCCCCTTCCTCGTGTTCGACGACGCTGACGTGGACGCCGCGGTCGAGGGTGCCCTGCTCGCAAAGCTCCGCAACGGCGGCGAGGCCTGCGTCGCCGCGAACCGCTTCCTCGTGCACGAGAGCGTGGCGGAGGAATTCACCTCGCGGCTCGTTGAACGCATGGCAGGGTACGTCAACGCCCGCGGCACCGACCCGGAGTCGACCCTCGGGCCGCTCGTGGACGAGTCGACCCGCAAGAAGGTCGCCGACCTCGTGTCCGGCGCGCTGGAGGACGGAGCGAGCATCGCACTCGGCGGCAGCATCCCCCAGGGGCGCGGCTACTTCTACCCGGCGACCGTGCTCGTGGACGTGCCGCAGGACGCCCGCATCCTCCAGGAGGAGATCTTCGGACCCGTCGCGCCCATCACCGTGTTCCGCGACGAGGACGAGGCCGTGCGCCTCGCCAACGCGAGCGAGTACGGGCTGGTGTGCTTCGCGTACACCCGCGACCTGAACCGGGCGCTGCGCCTCGCCGAGCGTCTGGAGACCGGCATGTTCGGCCTCAACACCGGACTCGTGTCGAACCCGGCTGCGCCGTTCGGTGGCGTCAAGCAGTCCGGCATCGGTCGCGAGGGCGGCTTCGAGGGCATCGACGAGTACCTCGAGACGACCTACATCGGCATCGCCGATCCCTTCGTCGGCACCCACTCCTGAAGGATCATCCGTGCACATCACCGACTTCTCCCTCGACCACTTCTCCCTCCGGGGCAAGCGGGCGATCGTCACCGGGGGCAACACCGGTCTCGGCCAGGCGTTCACCCTCGCTCTCGCCAAAGCGGGTGCCGACATGTTCGTTCCGACGCTGTTCGACGACGGCGGCGAGACCGCAGCTCTCCTCGCCGAGGCGGGTGTCGGCTACCGGGAACTCCGCGTCGACATCACGGCGGAGGGCGCACCCGCGCGCGTGATCGACGCATGCGTCGAGGCGTTCGGGGGCGTGGACGTTCTGGTCAACTCGGCCGGGATCAGCCGCATCGCCGACGTCACCGAGTTCGGGCGCGTGCAGTGGGACCCCATGGTCGCGGTGAACCTCACCGCCGCGTTCGAAATGTCGCACGAGGCCGCGAAGCGGATGATCCCGCAGGGCTCGGGCAAGATCATCAACATCGCCTCGCTGTTCTCGTTCCTCGGGGGACTCGGATCTCCCGCGTACGCCGCGACCAAGCACGG
>NZ_LSJW01000297.1:0-15231 GCF_001557335.1 Microbacterium sp. CCH5-D1 | reverse complement strand
GTTCGCGACCCGCCTCGCCGGATCCTCCAACACGTTCAGCGAAGACCGCGGCCCGCTCGCCAGCGTGAACTTCGTGACCGCCCACGATGGATTCACCCTGCATGATCTCGTCTCCTACGACGTGAAGCACAACGAGGCGAACGGCGAGCATAACCGCGACGGCGCCGATATGAACCGCGCCTTCAACCACGGCGTCGAGGGCCCCACCGACGCCCCGGCGATCCTCGCCGCCCGCCGCAAGGCGATGCGGAACCTCTTGGGGACCCTTCTGCTCTCTGCAGGTATCCCGATGCTCACTGCCGGCGATGAAGTGGGCCGCACCCAGCGAGGCAACAACAACGCCTACGCTCAGGACTCCGTGCTCACCTGGCTCGGCTGGGAGTTCGAGCCGTGGCAAGAGGACCTGCGCGCCCACGTCTCGCGCCTGATCCGCCTTCGTCAGGAGAACCCCGCACTGCGCCCCAGCCGCTATGCGCGACTCGGCGAGCACATTCCCAATGCCTCGGTGATGGACTGGTACGACCAGAACGGCGAGACGATGGAACAGGAGCAATGGGCCGACCCCGGCAACAGAACGCTGCAGTACGTCGCCGCCTCCACGCCTGATACCGAGGCGCACAACCGCATCCTGCTCATCGTGCACGGAACCGAGTCCCCCGTCGATGTCCGTCTCCCCGAGGAGATCGATGGAGCGACGCGCTTCGTCTCGCTGTGGTCGAGCGCGCAGGAACGTCCCTCTGACGACGCCGCGGTCTTCGCACCCGGCGATGTCCTTCCGGTGTCCGGCACGTCGATGAGGCTTTTCCGCGTGGAATGAGTCCGGCGGCCGACGCACCATCCTGCGCGCTATCCGCCACCACGTCCGCGCGGTACATTCGGGAGGTGGCTGCTCGTGCTGGTACTCGGTCCTCGGCTCTTCGGAGCCCCGCTCAGATCCCGGCGCGCGCCGCGGACGGAGCAGATGCTCCCGGCTCGTTGCGGACGACGCGTATCCCGCTCCTCGAGCCTGCGCCCACCGTCCCTGGCGGGTTCACTCCGAAGGCCTTCGTCGGCGAGGTCGTCCCGTTCCGGGTGGTCGCGTTCCGAGAGGGGCACGACATCATCGGCGTGCATGTCCGCCTCACATCGCCCTCCGGCGAAGAGAGCCTGCATCGCCTCACGCCGCGCGATGACGGCACCGACACGTGGGGGGCGGAGATCGCGCTCGACGAGCAGGGCTCCTGGAGCTACCGGTTCGAAGCCTTCTCCGACGACTTCGCGACCTGGGCCCACGCCGCCGCGCTGAAGGTGGCGGCCGGCGTCGACGTCCCGGTCATGGCGGCGCTCGGCGCCGATCTCCTCACCACCGCCGCCGCTGAGAAGGATCGTCCTGCAGCGCAGCGGAGACGACTGGCCGCTGATGCCCTCTCGCTCCGCAACGGAGATGCCGCGACGACCATCGCCCTTTCGACGGATGCAGAGCTCGCACAGATCTTCCGAGAGCGTCCTGTCACGTCGCTGCGCTCCGTCACACTCCCCCAGATGCTGGACGTCGACCGGCGCGCCGCGGGTGTCGGCGCCTGGTACGAGTTCTTCCCGCGCTCCGAGGGCGCCAGACGCCTCAAGGACGGCACGGTCAGGAGCGGTACGTTCCGTACGGCGACACGACGGCTGCCCGAGGTCGCAGCCATGGGGTTCGACGTCGTCTACCTGGTCCCCATCCATCCGATCGGCACGACCAACCGCAAGGGCCGCAACAACACCCTCACGGCCGAACCGGGAGACCCGGGCTCCCCGTACGCGATCGGCGCAGCGGAGGGCGGACACGACGCCATCCATCCGGACCTCGGCTCGGCCCAGGATTTCCGCGCCTTCGTGCGTGCAGCCCGGAAGGAGGGCCTGGAAGTCGCTCTCGATCTCGCGCTGCAAGCCTCTCCCGACCACCCCTGGGTGCAGGAGCATCCTGAGTGGTTCACGACCCTCCCCGACGGGACGATCGCCTACGCCGAGAACCCGCCGAAGAAGTACCAGGACATCTACCCGCTCAACTTCGACAATGATCCCGCGGGCATCTACGCCGAGATGCTGCGCGTCGTGCAGCACTGGGTTGCGCAGGGCGTGAAGATCTTCCGCGTCGACAACCCGCACACCAAGCCGCTCCAGTTCTGGGAGTGGCTCATCGCCGAGGTGAATGCGGCCGACCCCGACGTCATCTTCCTGGCTGAGGCGTTCACACGCCCGGCGGTCATGCGCGCGCTCGCCGCCGTGGGCTTCCAGCAGAGCTACAGCTACTTCACGTGGCGCAACACGAAGGCGGAGCTCGAGGAGTTCCTGACGTCGGTGTCGCAGGAGACCTCCGACTACATGCGCCCGAACCTGTTCGTGAACACGCATGACATACTCACCGAGTACCTGCAGTTCGGCGGCAGGACGGCCTACCGTATCCGGGCCTGCATCGCGGCGACGGCCGGCCCCGTCTACGGCGTGTACGCCGGATACGAGCTGTTCGAGAACGTCGCCAGGCCCGGCTCGGAAGAGAACATCGACAACGAGAAGTACGAGTTCAAGTTCCGCGACTGGGCGGGAGCCGAAGCCAGAGGCGAATCGCTCGCCCCCCTCCTGCGCAGACTCAACGCTATCCGGGAGGCACACCCGGCGCTGCAGCAGCTTCGCAACTTCCGGGTGCACTGGAGCGACGACGATGCCGTCCTCGTCTACAGCAAGCACCTTGCTGCCGAGTTCACCGGTACCGGACGCCCGGACACCATCATCGTGGTCGCCAACGTCGATCCGCACTCGGTACGCGAGACGACCGTGCACCTCGACACGACGCAATGGGGAATCCCGCTGGGGGAAGCCTTCGAGGTGGAGGATCTCCTCACCGGAGCGATCTGGACCTGGAGCGACCACAACTACGTACGACTCGACGCGTTCGCCGAGCCGGTGCACATCCTGAAGGTGAGGGAGCGATCATGAGCTACACCGAAGACGTCGCGGCATCCACCGAGTGGGAGGCGATCTCAGCGGCCACGCATCACGATCCGCACGCGGTTCTCGGAGCGCACGCGCACAAGGATGCCGCTGATCGTACCGTCACCGTCATCCGGGCGAGACGCCCCCTCGCGGGTGCGGTCGCTGCCGTGTTCGCCGACGGGAGCAGGCTCGAACTCTCCCATGTGGCGCACGGCATCTGGGAAGCTCAGCACGACGGCCCTCCACTCCCGTATCGGATCGCGACGCGGTACGGCGATCACGAGGAGACGGTCGTCGGCGACCCCTACCGCCATCCCCCGACTCTGGGCGACCTCGACCTCCACCTCATCGCTGAGGGGCGTCACGAACGTCTCTGGGAGGTGCTGGGAGCACACGTGCGCACCTTCGACGGAGAGATCGGCGTCTCATTCGCCGTCTGGGCCCCGAATGCCTCAGCCGTGCGCGTGGTCGGTGACCACAACGGCTGGAACGGCGAGTCGCACGCCATGCGCTCGATGGGAGTCAGCGGCGTCTGGGAGCTCTTCGTCCCCGGGATCCCGATCGGCACCAGGTACAAGTATCAGATCCGCACCCGCGACGGCGCGTGGATCCTCAAGGCCGATCCGATGGCGCTCGCGGCGGAGGTGCCGCCGGACACAGCGTCCGTCGTGACCACCTCCTCCCACTCCTGGTCCGATGGCGCCTGGATGACCAGGAGGGCGGCCACCCATGCCGTCGCGCAACCGCTGTCGGTCTACGAGGTCCACGTCGGATCGTGGCGAGGTGGACTTGGCTATCGCGAGATCGCGGATCCGCTCATCCAGCACGTGACGGACGCGGGATTCACCCATGTCGAGTTCATGCCGCTCGCGGAGCACCCCTTCGGCGGATCCTGGGGATACCAGGTGAGCGGGTACTACGCCCCGACCAGTCGTTTCGGCAGCCCCGACGACCTCCGCTACCTCATCGACCGGCTGCACCAGGCAGGCATCGGCGTCATCATGGACTGGGTGCCGGGTCACTTCCCCAAGGACGCCTTCGCCCTCGCCCGCTTCGACGGACAGCCGCTCTACGAGCACCCCGATCCGCGACGGGGAGAGCACCAGGACTGGGGGACGCTGATCTTCGACTACGGCAGGCCGGAGGTACGGGGATTCCTCGTCGCCAACGCGCTCTACTGGCTCGAGGAGTTCCACGTCGACGGCCTTCGCGTTGACGCGGTCGCCTCCATGCTCTATCTCGACTACTCGCGCGAACCCGGCCAATGGGAGCCGAACATCCACGGCGGACGCGAGAACCTCGAGGCGATCCGCTTCCTGCAGGAGGTCAACGCCACCTCGTACCGGCTGCACCCGGGAATCCTGATGATCGCGGAGGAGTCGACCAGCTTCCCCGGGGTCACTGCTCCGACCGATCACGCGGGTCTGGGGTTCGGCTTCAAATGGAACATGGGGTGGATGAACGACTCGCTCCAGTACATCGCCCGCGACCCGATGTACCGCGGTCACCATGAAGGCGAGATGACCTTCTCCTTCGTGTACGCCTTCGGAGAGAACTACCTGCTTCCCATCAGTCACGACGAAGTCGTGCACGGCAAGGGCAGTCTGCTCGCCAAGATGCCGGGCGATCACTGGCACAAGCTCGCGAACGTCCGCGCGTATCTCGCCTACATGTGGGGTCATCCCGGCAAGAAGCTGCTCTTCATGGGGCAGGAATTCGGTCAGCTCGCCGAGTGGTCGGAGGGTCGGGAGCTGGACTGGTGGCTTCTCGACCAGCCCTCACACGCGCAGCTGCAGGACTTCGTCGGGGCGATGAACCGCTCCTACCGGGCGCAGGCGCCGCTGTGGGAGCGCGACAACGACGGCTCGTCGTTCAGCCGTCTCGGAGCGCCGAGCTGGGATCCCACGGTGATCGCCTTCGAACGACGTGACGCCCACGGGGGGCGCCTGGTCGTCGTCAGCAACTTCGCCGGCGTGGAACGCACGGGCTACCAGCTCAACCTGCCCCGCGAGGGCGTGTGGCAGGAGGTGCTCAACACGGATGCCGCCGACTACGGGGGCCGCGGATCGGGGAACCTCGGCCTGGTGTACGCGAAGCCGCTAGAAGGCGGCGCTCCTGTCGCGAGCCTGACGCTGCCTGCGCTGTCCACTCTGTGGCTGCGGTACCAGTCCGACCCACACGTGCCGACCGTCAACCACGGCTGAGACGCCCTGGCGCGTACGCGCCAGGGCCGAGAACGGTACCGGAGAACGTCGCCCTAGAAGAGCAGCGACGACAGTCGGTTGCGCGCCGACACCACTCGCGGATCCTCCGCGCCGATGAGTCCGAAGAGCTCGACAAGACGCTCCCTCACCGGAGTGCGCTGATCCGCCGGGAGCTGCGCGAACAGGTCGAGCAGCCTGCCGAAGGCGTCTTCCACGTGTCCCCCGGCGAGATCGAGGTCGGCCACGTCGAACTGCGCCTGGACATCGAGCGGGCCATCCGCTGCCGCAGCGCGCGCCGCCTGCAGATCGAGGCCCTGCACGCGGTCGAGGAGGCGCACCTGGCCGAGCCCCGCGATCGCGTCCGCGTCACGGGGGTTCTCCGCGAGCGCCTTCTCATAGGCCGTGATGGCCGCCGCGTAGTCCCCGAGCTCGATCGCTGCGAACGCCTCAGCGTGCAGCGGTGGAAGCTCCGGCTCTGCGGGGGGCGCCGGCTCTGCACCCTCCTCGGACACCGAGAGCGACCCGGTGACACCGTTCTGGGCCGCCACCTGGAGCAGCTGGGCGAACACATCGCGCACCTGCTGCTCGGGCACGGCACCCGTGAACATGGGCACGGGCTGCCCGGCGATCAGCGCGACCACCATCGGGATCGACTGCGCGCGGAAGCTCTGGGCGAGCTGGGGATTCGCATCGACGTCGACCTTGGCGAGCAGCACTCGTCCCCCGAGTTCGCGCGTCACCTTCTCGATGA
This sequence comes from Microbacterium sp. CCH5-D1, assembly GCF_001557335.1. Classification (NCBI taxonomy): domain Bacteria; kingdom Bacillati; phylum Actinomycetota; class Actinomycetes; order Micrococcales; family Microbacteriaceae; genus Microbacterium; species Microbacterium sp. CCH5-D1. The sequence goes on along the minus strand of NZ_LSJW01000297.1, from coordinate 9,324 downwards.
TCGGGCTCAGCTGCTTGCACGGACCACACCACTCCGCCCAGAGGTCGACGACCACGGGGACGGTCCGCGAGAGCTCGAGGATCTGTCCGAACGTCTCGTCGGTCGCATCGACGACGACATCGGCGACAGGCGGTGCGGAGGCCGCCTCGGTCGGAGTTGCCGGCCGGTTGCGGAGGCTCGACAGGTCCACGGCACCACGCAGGGCGGCGGGAGACATCTCACTCATTTGATCACCTTCACGGACAGGAGGTCCTGGTGGGCTGCCAGGAGCCGGATCTGCTCCGTCGATCCCTTGGCAGGGACCGAGAAGAACAGCTGGAACTCGTAGGTCGTCTCGACGCCCTTCGCCGACTCGGTCGCGTCGGTGAGCGCCTTCGCCTGCGCGTTGTCACCGAAGCGGATGGAGACGTCCTCGCCGGTCGGCGTCACTGTTTCCGTATCGGTGAGGGTGACGGCGACGATGGCTCCGCTGTCGAGAGTCGTCATCGAGATGGGGGCATCCTGCGTCGCGGCCATATCGAAGGCCGCCTTCGAGGTTTCGGCGGCGCCCTTGTCCGCGAGCGCCTGGACCACGGCCTGACGGCTGTCGGTGATCGACTTCGCGTAGGTGAGGGCGAGATCGTCGAACTTCCCGTACGACGCGCTCTGTTCCCCCTGATCGACGACGTCGGCGAACGTCGTGGCCAGATCGGCAGGAGGGATAGTGAGGAAGGCCGAGTCGGACGGCACGAGAGACGTGCCGAGCCAGGATGCAGCGACTTCCGGGAAGGCGGCGTCCGCAGACATCTCCGCCATGTGCGAAACCTTGTAGTTCGACCACGGGTCGGCCTGCGTCATCGTGAGCACGACGGGCGGCACGGTGTCGTCTCCCGTCTTCGACAGCATCAGGACGGTGCGAGGCCACTGGTCGGTCGCCTCGGGAAGCACGACCTCCACGTCGTCGGTCGGGATGGCGGCGGGCGGCACCGTCTCCGGGATCTTCGTCCGCAACGCGTACTCCGTCGTCCTGGTCGCGAGTGCGGGTCCTTCGAAGCGCGTCGCGAGCAGATCGAGATCGAGGGCTGCGTCGGCCTCACTCACGGTGCCGGCGAGAGATTTGAGGATGCGCTTGGCCTGAGCTTCGGTGACCGCCGGCGGCTTCTGGTTCTCCGGTGCGACCACCGTGGGGCTCGGCGAGGGGGTCGGCGAGGCGTCGCCCAGCTGCGGCCAGGAGTCGGACGAGCAACCGGCTGCGAGTATGGCTGTGAGCCCGAGCGCGGGGATCACGAGAAGACGGCGCCGACGACGAACGGTCCCGGCTCGCATCGATGTCTTGGAGCCGGGGTCTTTACCCTCGTCCACGATCTCGGCCTCCTCCGCATCGTCGTCCTGCCGTGGACTCGACTCCGCGGGGGCCGTCGCCGTGGCGGACTCGCTGTCTTCGATCGCCGCGCGCTCCGCGGGCGGAAGCGTGGCGAGGTCGATGGGCTCGGTGATCGGTAGCGGACCGGGTCCCTTGCGACGCGGACCACGGCCCCGACGCTGATGCCGGATGGCCAGGACGTAGAGGATGAGGCCGAGCAGCAGCATGACCCCACCCGCGACCATGAGCGGTCCGGCCCACGGGGTCGAGTTGTCGAGCGGCCAGGACACCACGATGTCATCGGGAGCGTCGGCGGTCCCGTCATAGGCGACGAGCAGACTCGTGCCTTCGGGAAGCTGCATGTTCTCCGCGGTGAGGCGATCCTCCTTGACGAAGGAGTCGAGCCAGAGGTCGGAGCCGCGCGGGTCACGGCCCGTCGGAGCGCCTTCTGACGGATCGGCCTGTCCGTCGCTCGGAGCATCGGTGGACGTGTCGGTCTCGGAGTCGGAGGCGGCGATGTGCTTGACGGCCAGATCGCCGTCCTCCTTCATCGTGACCTGGTTGTAGTCGGAGTCCGCGAGCCAGGCCTCCATGTCGGCTGTGCGACCGTAGCTGCCGAAGATCTCGCCCTGCCCACGGACGATCAGTGTCTGGGCACCGGGATTCGCTCGAAGAACATCGCCGTCGATGAGAACGAACGGTGCCGGTTCACTGATCTCGACCTGGGTCTTCTGAGTGGAGGGGCCCATGAAGATGGTGCGCTGAGCAATCCCTGCACCGATCAGTACGGCAGCCAGCACGAAGGCCACCACGGCCCATACGAAACGCACGAATAGTCTCCTCACGCATCACGGACCTCTGTCCGCGACGCAACACTCGACATTTCAGACTAGCGAAATCAGCTGTGTGTTGCCCACGAGCAGACGCAGTGACCGCTGGACCGGCACGTCGTCCGCGCCGACGAAGCGCGTCTGGATAATCTTGCGGGAGCCGTCCCGAGGAGTCTCCGATGAAGATCCACAATCCCTTCCGCACCGCCCTGGTGGCGACGCTCGGCGTGGGGTTGGGGATCCTGCTGATCAACAGCGTGCAGAATCTCTCCACCGTGCTGCTCTATCTCGGCACCGCCCTGTTCCTGAGTCTCGGACTCGACCCGCTCGTCTCGTTCCTCGAACGCCGACGGCTCCCCCGCTGGGCGGCCGTGTTGGTGACGATCCTCGCGGTGCTCGGCGTCTTCGTGAGCATCGTGCTCATCGTCCTCCCGGTCCTGGTGGACCAGATCTCCCAGCTGGTCGCCCAGATCTCGGCGATCGTCCAGCGCGGGAATCTGATACCCGACCTCAAAGAGTGGATACAGGACGCCTTCCCGAACCTTCTCGTCGACGATGTCTTCACGTACGTCACCAACTGGTTGACGAGCAACCTCGCCGAGATCGGCGGATCCATCGGTCAGGGCGTGCTCGTTGCCAGCGGCGCTGTGCTGGGCGGTCTGTTCGGAGCGTTCATCGTCCTGATCCTGACGATCTACTTGACGGCATCGACGCCGTCGCTCAAGCGCGCTGTCTACCAGCTCGCGCCCGCGTCGAAGCGCGATCGATTCATCGACCTGTCGGAGCAGATCACCGACTCGGTCGGCTATTACGTCATGGGCCAGGTATCGCAGGGTGTGCTCAACGGTGTGCTCAGCGCGATCTACCTCTCGATCATCGATGCGCCCTTCCCCGCCGTCCTGGCCGTGATCGCCTTCTTCTTCTCGCTGATCCCGCTCGTCGGCACGCTCACCGGCTCGACGATCATCGTGCTGGTATGTCTCATCCCCGGACTCGGCTCCCCGGCGACCGCCATCGCCGCCGCGATCTACTACCTGATCTACATGCAGATCGAGGCGTACATCATCTCGCCTCGCATCATGAGCCGCGCCGTATCGGTGCCCGGTGCCGTGGTCGTGGTGGCGGCCCTCGCCGGTGGAAGCCTGCTCGGCCTCCTCGGCGCTCTGATCGCGATCCCCGTGGCCGCGAGCATCCTGATCATCTACCGCCAGGTGCTCATCCCTCGGATGAACGAGCTCTGACGTCGAGGCCGTCGGCCTCTCAGTCGTCGGCGGGCCAGTGGGTGGCGAGAGGCAATGCGGAGGGGTTGACCGCCGCGACGATCTCGGTGAGCACGCGCCGCGTCTGCGTCTCGCCCACCCAGAGATGCTTGCCGCCCTTCACCGCGATGAGCGTGGCGTGCGGAATCGAGGCGAAGCGGTCCTTTGCCTCGGCCGGACGCAGATAGTCGTCGAGTTCCGGCACCAGGACCACGACGGTGCGGTCGGTCGACGCCCAGGCGGCGACCTCTTCCGGCGTGGCGCGGTGCAGCGGCGGCGAGAGAAGGATGATGCCTTCGATGTCGTGCTCCCGGCCGTACTTCAGAGCGAGCTCCGTGCCGAAGGACCATCCGAGCAGCCAGGGGCGCGGTAGAGCGCGCTCGCGGACGAAGTCCATCGCGGCGGCCACGTCGAACTGTTCAGCGGCTCCCCCGTCGAAACTCCCGTCGCTGGTCCCTCGTGGGGATGTGGTGCCTCGCGTGTTGAACCTCAGAACGGCCAGGTCTGCGAGGGCGGGCAGCCGTGCGGCCGCCTTCCGGATGATGTGCGAGTCCATGAAGCCGCCGGCGGTCGGCAGGGGATGCAACGTCACGAGCGTCGCGACCGGTGGTGCATCCTCGGGCTGAGAGAGCTCCCCGACGAGGGTGAGGCCGTCCGCCGTGATCAGTTCGATGTCCTCGCGTCGTGCGGGCAACTCCAGCGGTCCACGGATCTCGATGGTCATGCAAGCCTCCAACAGTGCGTGTGCCAGTGCCGACGGGCCGCCAGGTCAGCGGCGTCCCCGAGTACCCCGTCCGCACGCCAGGCGACGAGATGAGCTGTCCCGGCGACGATGCCCCGGCCGCAGCCGGGGCACACGTACTCCTTCTGCGCCTGCGCGGCCGACACCGGTTGAACGGTCCACTCGCTGCCACGTCGAGTCTCGGTGCGCTTCCAGCCGGCGAGGAGACGATCGAATGAGTCCTCGGATTCAGGGCGCGCCGAAGGGCGTCTGCGAGAGCGGGGCATCGTGCCTGCTCACCACCAGTGGTTGTTGACCCAGAAGTTGTAGGCGCCGGCCCAGCTGCCGTAGCGGCCGGTCGCGTAGCCCGTCGCCCAGCGGAGGTTGTCGACCGGGTTGTAGCCGTTGCCGGGAACCTTGCTGCAGGGCAGAGCCTGCACCAGTCCACATGCCCCTGACGACTTGTTCGTGGCGTTGGGGTTCCAGCCGCTCTCACGCGATACGACGTAGTCGACGTACTGCCAGTCGCTCTGCGCGATACCGGCGGCGGCCATCCACTCCGCAGGAGCCCCACCACCCGTGTACGGAGGAAGCGCGCCGCGGGATGAACCGCCGGACGACCCGGTCTTGGGCGCTGCAGCAACCGTGGGGACGGGAGCCGGTTTCGGCTTCACGTACACTTCGAAGCCTCCGCGCACGACCGGCGCGATCTCGGCACCTTCGACGGTGACGGTGAGGTTCTGCGTGTCAGCGAGCGCGAGCGAATACGCCGAGTCCGGCGACTCCTCCGGTGCCGGCGCGGCCAGTGCCACCCCGGTCGGAGCGACGAGCGCGCCGGCGAAGCCGACGACCGCGAGGGCGCTGAAGACGCCGACGACGCCGCGGCTCCGAGACCAGCGACGGGTGCCCGTGCGCGCCGAACCGGCCTTCGCTGCGGGCACAGGCGAACGGTCGTTTCTGTCTAGAGTCATGTCGTTTCGGGAGTTCACGATGAGGGACAGTCTACGCAAGGTCGCCTGAATCGACCATCAGGAACCTCAACGAACCGCGAGGATGACGTCGATCGTGGCGTCGAGAAGGGCATCCACCTGCTCCTCGCGGTATCCGCCGCGCTGCATCCGGAAGGCTGCGGACCGCAGCTGCTCGGCGGTCAGGGCGTCCCCGTCACGCAGGTAACGAACGATGCGGGTCGACACGTGGTCGACCTCGTCGAGACGATAGCCGAAAGTAAGCACCCCGGTGCGGGCGAAACGATGCCGACGGGGGCGAGCCAGGTGATCCAAGATGACCTGCGCGTCCTCCCGTGCCCGCTCGACCCAGGCTCCGGCCCCCTGTGCGCGCACCACTCGCTCGCGTTCCCGCGCGGCGAAGGCATCTTCGACGCGTCCGAGTGCAGCATCGACATCGGCGACCACGTAGCCGTTCTTGACCAGAGGGAACGAGGCCGTCCGCACATCCTCCGCGCTGAGGTCAGCGCCGCCCTCTTCGAAGGCGCGGCGGGCCGAGGCGAGGAACGTGTCGACGGCTGCACGGTGGTATCCGCGCACGCGTCCGGAGGTGAGGGCGAACGCCGCGGGCGCCTGCGTGGGCTGTTCGTCCAACTGATCTTCGGTCATCACAGAGCCACCCAAGGAGAGAAGAGGAAGTAGAGACACAGAGCGGGGATGGTGGAGGGAAGGATGCTGTCGAGTCGATCGAGCAGCCCGCCGTGACCCGGCAACCAGGAACTCATGTCCTTGATGCCGAGGTCGCGCTTCAGCATGGATTCACCCAGGTCGCCGAGCGTCGCTGAGAGCAGGATCGAGACACCGAACACGAGGCCGCACCACCACGGCAGCTCCAGGAGGAAGATCGCCAGCAGCACGCCAGCGGCGATGGACGCGGCGACCGCCCCTCCGAACCCTTCCCAGGTCTTCTTCGGACTGATCTTCGGCGCCATGGGGTGTCGGCCGAAGGCCAGACCGGCGGCGTAGGCACCCGTGTCGGCGGCGACGGCGATCGCGATGAAGCTGAGCACCCACCACTCACCGCCCTCCTGCTTGAGCAGGATGAGCGCGATACCCGCGAGGAAGGGGACGTACACCTGGACGAAGCCGCTGATCACGGCGTCTGCGAGCACGTCGCCGTAAGTCCGTCCGTCCTTCTCCACCATCTGCGCGATGAGTCGCCAGACGATCACGAAGGCAACGGACACGAAGAGCATCACCCAGCAGAGCCACGGCTCCGCGAAGTATGCCGAAAGCACCAGGAAAGTGGCTGCGATCAGTTGGGGCACCACGTCGACTCGCCGCCCGGAACCCCGCAGGGCTCTCGAGAGCTCGTACACGCCCAGCAACGCGGCCGCGAGGGCGAACGGAACGAAGAGCACCTTGAGGAAGAGCAGGGAGCCGAGCAGCGCAGCTCCGAACGCGAGGCCGATCACCGTGGCGAGGATGAGATCCCGGCCGGTGCGCTCCTTGATGCGCTCGTTCGCCTGGTCGAGCTGGTCACGTGCGTGGGAGACGTGGCTGCCGAGCTCATCCCGCGCCGCCCGCCACTGCTCGCGGATGGCGTTGTGATCTGCCGTGTCCAGGGAGCTGATGTCCCCGACTGCGACGCGGTCCGCGGGGGCTGGAAGTGGCGGCCGAGGGGGTACCTCGGCACTGTCGAACGTGGGGAACGCCGCATCGACGAGCGGGACGCCTTCGGACGGGGTACCGTGATGCGCGTCTCGACGCGCGAACGGCTTGTCGTCGTCGGCATCTCGCGTTTCGTCAGACATCCCGACTACACCTCGAGGAGTTCTGCCTCTTTGCGCTTCAGCGCGTCATCGATGAGATCGACATGCTGGCGCGTCAGAACATCGAGCTCCTTCTCACCGCGAGCGATCTCATCCTCGCCGAGCTCGCTCTTGAGCGCGTCCAGCTCATCCTTGGCCTTGCGGCGGATGCCACGGACGTGGACCTTCGCGTCCTCTGCCTTGGTCTTGACGAGCTTGACGTACTCCTTGCGCCGCTCGGCGGTGAGCTCCGGCATTGTCACACGCACCAGGTTGCCGTCGTTCGTGGGATTCGCACCGAGGTTCGGCATGTCGCGGATGGCCTGCTCGATCGCCTTCAGAGCGGACTTGTCGTACGGCGTGATGATGAGCGTCCGCGCCTCCTGGTTCGCCAGGGACGCGAGCTGCGCGATCGGCGTGGGAGTGCCGTAGTAGTCCACGAGCACCTTCTGGAACATCTGCGGGTTCGCACGACCGGTGCGCACCGTGGAGAAGTCCTCCTTGGCAGCTTCGACCGCCCGGTTCATGCGAGTGGTGGTTTCAGCGAGGACGTCCGCGATCACGGTGACTCCTATCGTCGGGGTGTTCTGCAAATTCTATCGGGCGAAGTCGTCTCCGCCCGTCGCACACTCAGGTGGTGACCAGCGTGCCGATCGGGTCTCCGAGCAGAGCGCGGGTGACGTTGCCCGCCGGCTCCATGCCGAAGACCCGCATGTTCATGTTGTTGTCCATGCAGAGACTGAACGCTGTCGAATCGACCACCTTCAGGCCCCGCTGCAGTGCGTCGCTGTAGGTGACCCGCTCGATTCGCTCGGCGTCGGCGTGCTTGTTCGGATCCGCGGTGTAGATGGCATCGACGCCGTTCTTGGCGACGAGGACCTCCTCCGCACCGATCTCCAGCGCACGCTGAGCCGCGACCGTGTCGGTCGAGAAGTACGGAAGACCCGCGCCGGCTCCGAAGATCACGACGCGCCCCTTCTCGAGGTGACGCTCAGCCCGACGCGGGATGTAGGGCTCCGCGACCTGAGTCATCGAGATCGCCGACTGCACGCGCGTGGCGGCACCGGCCTGCTCGAGGAAGTCCTGCAACGCAAGTGCGTTCATGACCGTGCCGAGCATTCCCATGTAATCGGCGCGTCCACGGTCCATGCCGCGCTGGCTCAGCTCGGCTCCGCGGAAGAAGTTCCCTCCCCCGACGACGATCGCCACCTCGACGCGGTCGACGGCAGCGGCGATGTCGCGCGCGATCTGGCTGACGACATCCGGGTTGACGCCCAGCTGTCCAGCGCCGAAGGCCTCTCCGGAGAGCTTGAGAAGGACGCGGCGGCGTCCGGTGCGTTCAGTCATGGGTGGGTGTCCTCTCGTCCCGATTCAAGATAGTGCCTCGTGGGCATGAAGAAGGGGTTCGGATCATGACGATCCGAACCCCTTCGACGTTGCTACGCGCCGACCTTGAAGCGCGCGAAGTCCGTGACGGTGATACCGGCGTCCTTCGCCACCTGGGCGACAGAGAGCTTGTTGTCCTTGGCGTAGTCCTGTTCGAGCAGGGCGACCTGCTTGATGAACGCGGAGACGCGGCCTTCGACGATCTTCGGGAGAGCCGCTTCCGGCTTGCCCTCGTTGCGGGAGATCTCGGTGACGATCTCGCGCTCCTTCTCGACAGCGTCCGCCGGGACGTCCTCGCGGGACAGGTACGACGGGTTGGCGAAGGAGATGTGCTGAGCGATGCTGCGCGCGGTCTCGGCGTCGTCACCCGTGTAGGCGACGACGACGCCGATCTGCGGCGGCAGGTCCTTGCTCGTGCGGTGCAGGTAGACCTCGACCTTGTCGCCGGAGATCGTGCGCACTCGACGCAGCTCGACCTTCTCGCCGATGATCGCAGCCTCTTCGGAGATGACCTGCTCGACGCTCTTGTCGCCGGCGGATGCAGCCAGGGCGGCGTCGACCGAGTCGGCCTTCACCGCGGCAGCGGCGTCGGCGACCTTGTCGGCCAGCGCGATGAAGCGCTCGTTCTTCGCGACGAAGTCCGTCTCGCACGCGAGCTCGATGAGCGTCACGGCGCCATCCTGCTCGCGAGCGACGATGAGTCCCTCGCTGGTCGAACGGTCAGCGCGCTTCGCGTTGCCCTTCGCACCCTTGAGACGCAGGATCTCGGTGGCCTTCGCGACGTCTCCGTCGGCCTCCTCGAGCGCCTTCTTGGTGTCGACCATTCCGGTGCCGAGCTGCTCGCGCAGCGCCTTCAGGTCAGCGATGGTGAAGTTGGCCATGTGTGGTGGCTCCTTGCTTCGTTAGGTGTGTGTACGAGGGATTACTTGGCGTCAGCGGCTTCGGCGGCGGCGACCTCAGCGGTCTCCTCACCGGAAGCGGCGGCGATCGCCTCGTCGTGTGCCTCTGCACCGGCCTCGTCGGCGGCG
>NZ_LSJW01000296.1:0-10880 GCF_001557335.1 Microbacterium sp. CCH5-D1 | reverse complement strand
CGCCGCGCCTGCCGCCCCCGCGGCGCCTGCCGCGTCGCGCACCACCGAGGAGGACGACCTCGAGGACACCAGGATCAGTGTTCCGGGACACCGGCTCGTCTTCACGTGGGACGACGGGACGCGTGTCTCCGTCTCCCGCCGCACGGTGTTCGGGCGCAACCCCGCACCGGAAGAGGGAGCGACGCTCGTGCCCGTGCGCGACGAGACGCTCTCGCTCTCGAAGACGCACTTCGAGGCGGCGGCCGAGACCTCGGGCGGCTGGGTGATGGACCGACACTCCACGAACGGCATGACGATCGTCCGCGCAGGCCAGCGGATCGCCTGTCCCGCGGGGCAGCGCGTCCCGGTGCGACTGGGCGACGCCATCGAGATCGGCGACCGCATCGTCACGATCGGCGGATACGCATGAGGCCGGGACTGGTCGTCTCGACCGGGTCGGCCACGCATCCGGGACTCCGGCGTGCGCTGAACGAGGACGCGCATCTGGCATCGGCGCCGATCTTCCTGGTCGCCGACGGAATGGGTGGGCACGAAGCGGGGGAGCGCGCGAGCGCCGCCGTGATCGCGGAGTTCGCGCGCTACATCGGTCGGTCCGCGCTCGAACTCGACGACGTGCGTCTGGCACTCTCCCTGGCGAGGGAGAGTGTCGAGGAGCTGTCTACCTCGGGCAACGGCCGCGCAGGTACGACACTCAGCGGTGTGTTCGTCGCCTCGGTCGACGGCATGGGCTACTGGCTCGCACTCAACATCGGCGACTCGCGCACCTATCGCTTCGCAGACGGCGAGCTGGAGCAGATCACGGTGGACCATTCCGTGGTGCAGGAGCTGATCGAATCGGGTGAGCTCACGGTCGAGGATGCCGTCTCCGACCGCCGCCGCAACATCATCACGCGGGCGATCGGCGCGAGCAGCACGGGCGACGCGGACTACTGGATGTTCCCCGCCGAGCTCGGCGACCGGATGCTGGTGTGCTCGGACGGACTCACCTCCGAGGTCGCCGACGCCCGCATCCGCGAGATCCTGATCGCCGAGAAGGACCCGCAGCGGGCGGCAGACGTGCTCATCGACGAGGCCGTCAGCGCCGGGGGCAGGGACAACATCACGGTGCTCGTCATCGATGCCGTCTCCGTCGCCTCGAGACCGGGGACGCTGATGGCCACCGATACGGACATCGACCAGGACACACGTCCACGAGAAGCCGCAGCAGGAGGGGTTCGCTGATGCAGACCAGCTACCGACCGGGACAGTGGTACCTGATCGTCATCCCGGGAGCGCTCGTCGCCCTCCCGCCCGAGGTGCCAGGCGATGTCGTCGCGCGGCTGTGGGAGCGCCTGCCGGAGGAGAAGACGCTCGCGACCGTTGTCGATGTGCTCACCGCGCAGTCGGGGGTCTCGTTCACTTCGCTGCCCTCGTTCGTCGCGGCCGTCGCCGAAGGATCGGACATGCGGATCGCCCTGCGGGGGGCGGTCACCGCGAGTGTGGAGACCGGCTCGGAGTCGTTCGAGCTCTCCGGCGCCGATGTCACCACCTGGAACGAGCGCTACCTCGGCGGTGCGACGAAGGTCGAGATCACGGTCGAGAGCGCCGATGCCGACGCCGACGGTCTGCCCGTGCAGAGCGGAATCGTCCGGGCGGCGGCTGTGAGCGCCGAGCTCGAACCGAGCGATGCCGATCCGCTCCCCTCCATCCTCGGCCCTGCCCCGGTCGTCGGGGAGTCCGCGCCGGCCGCGAACGTCGCGGCGCCGGAGCCTGTCGCGGCTCCTGAACCCGCGCCGGAGCCGGTGGCCGAGCCCGCGCCGCAGCCCGAGCCCGCGCCGGAGCCCGCGCCGGAGCCGGTGGCAGCTCCCGAGCCGGAGCCCGAGGAACCGCTCCCCGTCATCGACGATGCCTTCCTGCCGCCCACCGAGGTGACACTCGCTCCGCCGGTCGACGACGACTTCGACCAGCTGTGGGGCGCCACGGTGCACTCCGTCGGCGGGGCGGCGACACCGGCCGCGCCGATCGCCGTCGAGGGCGACCACGACGGCGCGACGATCTCGGCCGCAGACCTCCGCGCGCTCCGCCAGCAGCCGCCGGTCTCCAGTGACGCCCCGACGGAGGTGCTCGATGTCGCCCCGGCACCGGCCGCGGCCTCCGTCGGCCGCATCCGCCTGTCCACAGGGCAGGAGACGGCTCTGGATCGCACCGTGATCATCGGGCGCCGCCCGCGGTCTACGCGGGCGAGCGGCGCGAATCTTCCGCATCTCATCGCCGTCGAGAGCCCTCAGCAGGACATCTCGCGCAGCCACCTCGAAGTACGGCCGGAGGGCGACACCGTGGTGGTCATCGATCTGCACACCACCAACGGGTCCACCCTGCTGCGGCCGGGAGCCGACCCCGTGCGGCTGCACCCCGGCGAGCAGACGCTGGTGCTCTCCGGCGACGTCGTCGACCTCGGCGACGGTGTCACGGTCGCCTTCGAGGATCTGCCGTGACGCGTCGTCCCTCCCCGCCGCCGGACCTTCCCGGCTTCACCTACGTCGAGCCGCTGGGCACCGGCGGCTTCGCCGACGTCTTCCTCTACGAGCAGGAGATGCCCCGCCGCCGGGTCGCGGTGAAGGTGCTGCTCGCCGATCGCATCTCCAGCGGCGCCGCCCAGGAGTTCGCGGATGAGGCGAACGTCATGGCGATGCTCTCCACGCACCCCGCGATCGTGACGATCTACCAGGCAGGGGTCGCCGGAGACGGACGCCCGTACCTGGTGATGGAGTACTGCCCGCGGCCCAACCTCCAGCTGCGCGCGCGGAAGGACCCGTTCTCGGTGGCCGAGGCGCTGCGGGTCGGTGTGCAGGTGGCCGGTGCCGTCGAGACAGCGCACCGCGCCGGTGTGCTGCACCGCGACATCAAGCCCGCCAACATCCTGGTCACCGAGTACAACAGGCCGGCGCTCACCGACTTCGGCATCGCGTCCACCACCGGAGCCACGGGAGAGGCGTCGGGGATGTCGATCCCGTGGTCGCCCCCCGAATCGTTCGCCGAGCCGCCGCAGAGCGGACCCCGAACGGATGTGTGGGCCCTCGGAGCGACGCTGTACACCCTTCTGGCCGGCCGTTCGCCGTTCGAGCGTCCGGGGGAGCGCAACTCGAGCGCCGACCTCATCGAGCGCATCGAGCGTGCAGCTCTCCCCTCGCTGAAGCGGCCGGACTCGCCCGAGAGCCTGCAGCGCCTCCTCGAGCGCGCGATGGCGAAGAACCCCGAAGATCGTTTCCCGAGCGCCGTGGCGTTCGCGCGGGCACTGCAGAAGGTGCAGATCGAGCTCTCGCATTCGGTGACGCCGATCGACATCGTCGACGACCACCCGCCGGCGGAGGATCTGGACGACGACGGCGACGGCCTCACGCGGGTGCGCGAGATCGTCAGCATCGACCCCGACGTGGCATCGTTCACCCGCCCGTCGGCGACGACGCAGCGCAAAGAGCCTCCGGCCGCGCTGCCCGGCATCCCGCGCTTCGACGCGCCACTCGCCGAGACATCGTCCGTGCCGTCCGTCGAGCAGACGCAGCTGCGTGCTCCGACTCCGACTCCTGCTCCGCCGCAGCCGCTGCCCCCGAGCGCCGATGACCGGACGATCGCCCGAGCCCCGCAGGTGGTCGCCCCCGACGCTGCCGTGCCGCCGGCGATGGTGCCCGGCACGCCCGTCGCAGCTCCGGCCGCACCCGAAGCGCCGCGCAGCCGTAAGGGCCTCTGGATCGGGCTCGCCGCCGCCGGCGTCGTGATCGTGATCGGCGGGATCGTCGGTCTGAACCTGCTGGTCGCCGGGATCACACCCGAACCGCAGGAGACGGCCGAGGCCGTCGACCCGAAGGATGTCGGCACGGATGTGGTGCCGAAGGTGACCGAGCTCGCCGGGACGCGGCAGGGCGAACAGGTCGTCTTCACCTGGACGAACCCGAGCCCGCTCGACGGCGACTCGTACATCTGGACCCCGGTGGCCGTGTCGGGAGAGGTCGATCCGCAGCAGACGCCGGATCCGACCGCTACCCTTCCTGCCACAGCGGGGACCGTGTGCATCGACGTGATGCTGCGACGCGACGACGGGCGCGCGTCCGAGACCGTGCGGGGGTGCGTGGAGTGAGTGGTGAAGGCGGTGTGACCGTCGAGTTCGCGGGGGAGTACTTCCCGGTCCGTCGAGGCGGGCGGTTCATCGTCGGACGCGAGGGCGACCTCGAACTCGACGACAATCTGTTCCTGCACCGGCACTTCCTGGAGATCACCGACGCCGACGGGCTGTGGTGGCTGTCGAACGTCGGCACGCGCCTCACGGCGACCGTGACCGACTCGGCCGGCGGAGTGCAGGCATGGCTCGCGCCCGGCGCCCGTCTTCCGCTGGTCTTCGAGACCACCACGGTCGTGTTCAGCGCAGGACCGACGACGTACGAGCTCACCCTGCACGCGGCCGAGCCGACGTTCCGTGCGACCAGACGCGAGCACGACGACGGCGGCGCATCGACGATCGGAGACGTACCGCTGACCCTCAGCCAGAAGCTCCTCATCCTCGCGCTGGCCGAGCCGCAGCTGCGCAGGGACGGCACGGGCATGAGCGAGATCCCCACCTCGGCGAAGGCCGCGGAGCGACTCGGGTGGACGGTCACCCGCTTCAACCGCAAACTCGACAACGTGTGCGACAAGTTCGACCGGATCGGTGTGCCCGGCATGCGCGGTGGGCAGCGCAGCTTCGCGACCAACCGTCGCGCGCGGCTGGTCGAACACGTGATCGCCTCGCGCCTGGTCGGCAAGAGCGACCTGCCTCTGCTCGACACCGCGCACGCCGTCGACGAGGCCGAGGGAGAGCAGGAGTGATCTGGGAGATCGACGACCACGCTCCCGAGGTCGAAGGGCTCGACGCGCACGGACGCCCCGACCCCGCGTACGCGGCGTCGCTGGGGCTGCGACCGGCGGGACGGGGAGCGCGTGTTCTCGCCGCTCTCATCGAGTGGACGGTGGCCGTGCTCATCGCGCTTCCGGCCATCATCGCGCTGACTCCCGTGCTCGCTCAGGCGGTGTCGGGGGAGTTCGACGCGGAGACGTTCTTCGCCCGGGGTGACCTGGTGTGGCTCATCGTCGCCGCCGCGGTCTCGCAGGGGCTGATGATCGCGTATGTGGTGGTCCAGCTCGTGCTGCACGGACGCAAGGGAGTGACGCTCGGCAAGGCGATCTGCGGCATCCGCTCGGTGAACGTCCGCACTCTCGAGCGCCCGGGATTCTGGCGCGGCGCCGTGGTCCGGTACCTCGTCGCGTACGCCTCGTTCATCGTGCCGATCGTCGGCCCCGTGCTGGTGATCATGCTCTCGCCGCTCTTCGATATCGAGAAGCGCGGCCGTGGATGGCTCGACCTGGCCGCCGCGACCTGGTTCGTGGACGTGCGGGGCGGCTTGAACCCCTACGACCAGAAGCGCATGCGCATCGCGCGCAAGCGGGTGAAGACGCCGGAGCACGAGGAGAAGGCGCCGCTCCCGTCCCTGGCCACGCCGGTACATCGCGATGCCCCGGCGGAGTACGTTCCGAGTGCACGGTTCTCCGGCGGCGTGATCGGCGCGCATCGATCCGCCGGGGGCACCGCGCCGGAGCCGCAGGAGGCCCCGGGCGTCGGATCCATGGTGTCGGCCGTGCCCCCGTCACTGGCGACGGGTGCTCCCGGCCCGGCATCATTCTCTCCGGCTCCGGCTCCGGCTCCGGCTCCGGCTCCGGCTCCTTCTGTCCCCGAACCGGCGCCCGTTCGGCCCCCGACATCCGCTCCTGTCGCCGCCGCAGCGGCACCCGCTGTGGAAGCGCCGGCAGCCCCGGACGCACCGGCACCTGCCGCATCTCCCGCGTCCGCACCCGCCGCTTCCCCCGCGCCGACGGGAGTACGAGCGCTCCTGGTGCTCGACACCGGGCAGCGCATCGAGGTGCGGGGGACGACGCTGTTCGGGCGGTCCCCGAGTGCCGCCGCTGGCGAGGGCGAGGCGCTCCTGGTGCCGGTCGTCGACGACACGCGCTCGGTGTCCAAGACCCACATCGCGGTGATGCCGGCCCGACGGGGCGTCTTCGTCGTCGACCGGGCCTCCACGAATGGCAGCGCGATCGTCCGAGGCGGTTCTGAGACAGCGCTGCCGGCGGGACACCCCGCGGAATTGCAGATCGGCGACACGGTGCGCTTCGGCGACCGGTCCCTCCTGGTGGAGTGGGTATGACCCTGAGCAGTGAGATGCGCCCTCGGCGCGGTGAGGACGAGCGATGAGAGTCAAGCTGACCCTGCGTCGACCCGCGGCACCCCTGACCGACGTGGTCGTGATGGCCGACTCGACGGCGACGATCGCCGACGTGGCGCGGCAGATCGCCACGACAGACCCCGCGCGCAGCATCATGGCGGCGCCCAGCGATGTGCTCACGCTGTCTGTCGCCCCGCCGACCAGCGAGCAGCTCACGATGCTCAACCCCGACCTGCTCGTGGGCGATGCCCCGATCGGCTCCGGGTTCCTCGCCGAGGTGATCAACGTCGGATCCCATCGGGCGTCGGTGGGCGGGGCGGGCACGCACCCGGCCGCCGTCCTCACGGTCGTCGCCGGTCCTGCCGCCGGCCAGGAGTTCCCGTTGCCGATCGGTCACTTCCTGATCGGACGCGACGCCGCGAACGATGTGACCATCGCCGACCCGCTGGTCTCGAAGCGGCACGCCCGCATCGAGGTCGCGGCGACCTTCGTCGAACTGGTCGATCTGAACTCCGCGAACGGCATCCTCGTCGACGGCGGACTCGTGCAGCGGCTCCGGGTCATCCCGGGACAGAGTTTCGTGCTGGGCGACTGCGAGTTCGTCGTGCACATGGTGAGCGATTTCGACGGCTCCGCCAGCGGCGACCCGGTGCTCGAGCGCGGAGGCGCTCTGATGTTCAACCGCAGCCCGCGCGTCGAGGAGCGCTTCACCGGGCAGGAACTGGACGAACCCCGCTACCCCCGCGACCAGCCGTCCCGGCTGTTCCCCTGGCCCATGCTCGTTGCGCCGATCCTGCTGGCCGTCACGATGTTCAGCATCACGCAGCGTCCGGCGTCCCTCCTGATCGCGGCCGCGTCGCCGATGATGATGTTCGGGAACTTCATCTCGCAGAAGACCAACCTCGGTCAGCGTCTGCGCAAGGAGGCGGAGTCGTTCGAGGAGCAGTTCGAACGCCTGGAGGAGACGCTCTACCACTCCCACCCGAGGGAGCGGGAGGTGCGGCAGAACGAGGTACCGGCCGTCGCCGTCGTGTTCGACGAGGCGATGCGGCTCGGACCCCTGCTGTGGACGCGACGCCCCGAGCACTGGAACTTCCTCGCGATGCGCCTGGGCGTCTGCGAGAGCGAGGCGCGCACGCGCATCAAGCGCACCGAGAGCCCTGACGCGCTCGTCGAGTACGTCGAGCGCGTCGACCGCCTCGAGGAGCGGTACCGGATGATCGACGACGTGCCGATCCTGGAGTCGCTCCAGAGCGTCGGGTCGATCGGTGTCGCCGGTCCCACATCGCTGGCGAGCGACGCGCTCCGCGGCATCGCCGTGCAGCTGTTCGGCACGCATTCGCCGAACGAGCTGGTGACGGTCGCGCTGACCGAGCCGGGCTGGGCCAACGAACTCGACTGGCTCAAGTGGTTGCCCCACACCTCCAGTGAGCGCAACCCGTTCAAGGAGATGCCTCTGGCAGACTCCGCCTCGACCGGCACGGCACTGCTCAGCGGCCTGGAGGAGATCGTCCTGCGTCGCTCGCGGGAGTCGAAGTCCGCCCGGCCCCCGTACGGCGCCGACTGGGACCCGATGCGCTACGGCACCGACGTCAAGCGCGCCGCCGAGGACGCGACATTCCCCGGCCAGACGGCGATCCTCGTGATCATCACGAACGATGCTCCTGTCGATCGCGCCCGGCTGACCCAGATCCTGGAACGCGGCGCCGACGTCGGCGTGTACGCCCTGTTCGTCGCTCCCGTGGTCGAGGCGCTGCCCGCCGCGTGCCGCACGTTCGTCGACGTGAGCGCAGGGCTCGGCGATGCGGTGGTCGGCACGGTCCGCAGCGGCGTGGACTATCGCGGAGTGCAGGTCGAGGGCGTCTCGCACGCCTACATGACCATGTTCGCCAAGCGGCTGGCCCCCGTCGTCGACTCCAGCACCGTGATCGAGGACTCCTCCGACATCCCGAACTCGGTCAGCTTCCTCTCCCTGGTGGGCACCGAGGTCGCGGAGGACGCGAACGCGGTGATCGACCGCTGGCGCCAGAACAACACGATCATCGACCGCTCCGGCGCCCCGCAGGCCCGGCTGAAGAAGGCGGGGAACCTGCGCGCCATCATCGGACAGTCGCAGACCGACGCGATGACCCTCGACCTGCGCACCCAGGGTCCGCACGCCCTCGTCGGCGGGACGACCGGTGCCGGTAAGAGCGAGTTCCTGCAGGCCTGGGTGCTCGGCATGGCAGCCGCCCACAGCCCGGATCGCGTCACCTTCCTCTTCGTCGACTACAAGGGCGGCTCCGCGTTCGCCGACTGCGTCGACCTGCCGCACACGGTGGGCCTGGTCACCGACCTGAGCCCGCACCTGGTGCGTCGCGCCCTCACCAGTCTGCGCGCCGAGCTGCACCACCGCGAGCACCTCTTCAACCGCAAGAAGGCCAAGGACCTGCTCGAACTCGAGAAGCGGCGTGACCCGGAGACTCCGCCAGCGCTCGTGCTCGTGATCGACGAGTTCGCCGCGCTCGCCGGAGAGGTGCCGGAGTTCGTCGACGGTGTCGTCGACATCGCCCAGCGCGGTCGCTCCCTCGGCATCCACCTGATCATGGCGACGCAGCGACCGGCCGGTGTCATCAAGGACAACCTGCGGGCGAACACGAACCTGCGCGTCGCGCTGCGCATGGCGGACGAATCCGATTCGAAGGATGTCGTCGACGATCCGGTGGCGGCGACGTTCCCGCCCTCGCTGCCGGGGCGCGGTATCGCGAAGACCGGTCCGGGACGCCTCGTGCCGTTCCAGTCGGCCTACGCCGGCGGATGGACGACGGACGAGGCGCAGGTCGCCGAGGTGAAGGTGGCGGAGCTCCGGTTCGGTTCCATCCAGACCTGGGAGGCCGAGCAGGCTCCGGAGTCCGAGTCCCACGATGAGGATCTCGGACCCAACGACCAGAAGCGCATCGTGGCGACGCTCGTGAACGCGGCACGAGAGGCCCGTATCCCCGCGCCTCGACGTCCGTGGCTGGACGACCTCGAGGGGGCCGTCGACATGCGCGACCTCCCGGTGCTCGGCGACGGACAGGTGCTGCTCGGCAAGATGGACGTGCCGGAGCGGCAGCTGCAGGAGCCGGCGTACTTCCACCCCGACAAGGACGGCTCGCTCCTCGTCTACGGCACGAGCGGGTCGGGCAAGTCGACCGTGCTGCGCACCATCGCGATCGCGGCGGGCTTCGACCCCGCGCATTCGAACGTCGAGGTGTACGGACTCGACTTCGGTTCCGGCTCGCTCAAGAGCCTGGAGATGCTCCCGCACGTCGGCTCGATCATCTCGGGCGACGACTCCGAGCGCGTGCAGCGCGTGCTGCGCTCGCTGGCTGCGGTGCTGGATGACCGCGGCAAGCGCTTCAGCGCCGCCAACGCCTCGAGCCTCACCGAGTACCGCGAGCTCACCGGGCGGGACGAGGCGCGCATCCTGCTGCTGATCGACGGCTTCCCGCAGTTCCGCAGCGAGTGGGAGTCGACCACCGCGCGGATGCCGTTCTACCAGACCTTCATGCGCATCCTCGGCGAGGGTCGCCCGCTGGGCGTGCACGTGATCGCGAGCGCCGACCGTTCCGGCTCCGTGCCCACAGCGGTCAGCGCGAACGTCTCGCGGCGCGTGGTGCTGCGCCTCTCGGATGAGTCCGGTTATGCGATGCTCAACGCGCCCAAGGATGTGCTGGACGAGCGTTCCGCGCCCGGTCGCGCCATCGTCGATGGCCGCGAGACGCAGATCGCGACGCTGGGCGGGACCCCGAACGTGGCGGAGCAGACCAAGCTGCTCGAGGGGCTCGCGGAGAGGCTGCGTGCGGCGGGAGCGAGGGAGGTGCCGGAGATCGGCGCGCTGCCCACCCGCCTGTCGGTGCGCGACCTGCCCGATCGCCTCGGCGAGTTCCCGGTGCTCGGTGTCGCGGAGGACACCCTGGCGGCGCGCGACTTCGACCCGGTCGGCACGTTCGTCGTGGCCGGTCCGCCGTCGTCGGGCAAGACCAACGCCCTCAAGTCGCTCATCACCTCGATGCGGCGACTCGACCCGGCGACCGTGCTGTTCCATTTCGGAGGCCGTCGTGCCCAGCTCAAGGACTACACGAGCTGGACGCGCAGCGCCGTGACGCCGGAGGACGCGAAGGAGCTCGCCAAGGAGATCACCGAGCTGATCGCCGACGACTCGCTCCCGACGAGAGTGCTCATCGTGGTCGAAGACGTGCCCCAGTTCGCCGACAGCCCGGCCGAGCGCGAGATGAAGGCCCTCTTCCAGGCGATCAACCGCAGCGACCACCTGCTCATCGGCGATGCCGACGTCACGCAGGTCACGAGCGGCTTCGGGTTCATCGGCGACTTCAAGGCCGGGCGCAAGGGCATCATCCTCAAGCCCGATTCCTTCGACGGCGACGCGGTGTTCAAGGTGCCGTTCCCGAAGGTCAAGCGCACCGACTTCCCCGAGGGGCGAGGCATCTTCGTGCAGGCCGGACGCCAGGTCACGGTGCAGCTGCCGCTCGTCGAGGGGTAGACGACGGCCGCAATCGTGGATGGGGAGTTGTCCCCATCGACGGGGCGCGGATATTTCCATAGGGTGGGGTTATTCGGGCCGGAGGGGTCCGGTTCTCTCGATTTGCGGAGGTGTGGACGATGGCC
>NZ_LSJW01000295.1:0-52424 GCF_001557335.1 Microbacterium sp. CCH5-D1 | reverse complement strand
GTCCGGGGTGGGGTTCTTGGCCATGGTCAGTCCTGTGCGGTGGGCGTGTAGCGGCGGCCGGCGAGGTCACCGTCAAGGGTGGTGATGATCTCCGACAGCGCCTTGGTGTAGGGCGAGCGCTTTGACGGGGCTGCGGCTCCGTGCGAGTAGTGCGCGGCGGTGGCGGGGTCCCAGGGCAGCGCTCCGATGAACGGCAGGCCGGTCTTGGAGGAGATCTCGTGGGCGCTGTAGCCCTGGCCTCGCAGCGGGCTGGTGGTGATCGTGAGCCCGAGATAGTCGCGGTGGCCGGATGCCTCGAGCGTGGAGCCGAATGCGCCCGAGCTCGCGTACAGGGCGTGGATGTCGGGGAGCGTGTTCCCGGTGACTACGAGCACCGCGTCCGCGGCGGCGATCAAGGGGCTGCGGGGGTCTCCGGGGGCGAACCGTCCGGCGTCGACGATGATGTCCAGGTCGGGAGCGGCGGCGGTGCGCGGCAGCTGCTCGAGTGCGCGCAGCAGGTTCGCCCAGAACGCGCTCGTGGTTCCACGCGCCCCGCCGAGGTCGTTGAATCCGGGGATGACGTAGCGGCCCTCGCCGAGGCTGATGGTCTGCGCGAAGAGGGTCTCCCCGTCCATCCCGCCGCGGAGGTTGGCGATCGCGGCCTCGGTGAGGCTCTGAACGTGCTGGTACTGACCGCGCAGATAGCCGGAGAGGATGTGGCTGGTCTTGGCGATGTCAGCCTCGAGCAGGAGAGCCGGACGCGGCCAGTTGAGCGTGAGGGCGGTTGCCAGGGTGGAGATTCCCGGCGCACCTGATGTGCTGGTGAGGTAGACGATCGACATGGGGGGGGTTACTCCCCCACGCCGTCGAGGACGATGGAGACGCGCTGGGTAGCAGCGCGCGCCGCGATGGATGCGGCTTCGCGCTCGGGGACCACGACGTCGACGATCCAGGTCTGGTTGGCCTCGTCGTAGGTGGTGGTGAACACCGTGGCGTCGAAGGTCTGCGGGTCGGATGTCGGCGGTTCGCCCTGCGCGACCGGGGTGTCGACCAGGCGGACGGCGTCTCCGGCGGCGAGACGGTAGGAGGGCAGCTGGCTCGCGTTCAAGGCGATGCCGACGATCGAGGAGCCTTCCGGGACCGGCAGCGTGTCGATGATGTTGCTGGTGGTGAGCAGCGACCCGGCGGGCAGGTCGACTGCTGCGACCTGCCCGACGATGTCGGATGCTTCCGACGCGGGGATCGCGTCGACGTTCTGACCGCCGGCGATCGAGATCGTCGTGAGGTCGTTCTGGGTGATCGCTTCACCGCGCTGGACGGCGTCGCTGATGGTCAGGACCGAGACGGTGCGTGACGTGGTGGTGGTGACGTACCAGGTGGCCAACGCGCCGATGAGGACGATGGTGATGCCGAGGGCGATCATCCACACGCGGCGACGAGACTTGGTCGGCTGCCCGACCGCGGCGGGTCGGGTCGCAGCCTTCTCGGTGTTCCGGGCTCGCTTGCTGGTCTTCTCAGGGGCGGTTGTCGTCATGGGTTAGCTCTTCTCGATGGTGGGCAGGTAGGCCTCGTAGGCCACGGTGATGAGGAAGTTGCGGCTGGGGGCGCCGACCTCGGCGGTGACGCGGTCGAGGATGTTCCGGTTGGTGTCGCTCATCTTCACGGTGTGCTTGACACGGGCCTCCCCCGACGCCTTGGGCGCGGTGGGGTTGGGGCGGGCGAACAGGACCGTGCGCTCGGCCTTGCGGCTGGCAGCGGCGGTTGCTTCGGC
Source organism: Microbacterium sp. CCH5-D1 (assembly GCF_001557335.1). NCBI lineage: Bacteria > Bacillati > Actinomycetota > Actinomycetes > Micrococcales > Microbacteriaceae > Microbacterium > Microbacterium sp. CCH5-D1. The sequence goes on along the minus strand of NZ_LSJW01000295.1, from coordinate 50,674 downwards.
GATGAGTTCAGGCAGGCGCTCATACGTCGTCTCGATCGCGTCGAGAAGGACGTTGTGATGGCTCCAACGGGTGGTAGCCATGTACGCCTGCAGCCGCTCGTTGAGCTCCTCGGTCAGGTGCACCGGGACGCCCTTGGAGGCGGTCTCGCGATCGCTCTCGCCGTCCGCCGCCGTCGCGGTGCGGCGGGGACCGCGCGTCTTGCGGGCCGGGGTGCTGGACTCCTCTGCGGCGGGAGGCGGCGTCGCCTTTTCGATTGCCGTAGCCGGCGCCGGTTCAGTCTGCACGGGTGGGGTCGGTGCGGCTGCGGGCGCAGGCGCCGCCTGCTCCCCCACGGTCGGCACTGGTGTGTCAGCGTCCTTGCCGACCAGTGATCCAAGGCTCTTGCGTGCCATCAGTTCGCTCCCTTCATGGCGGGCGTGGCCTCTAGTGCGGCCTGCAGTTCGCGGGCGACGGTGGTGAAGTCGAAGATCGCGTTCTGCGTGGCGCGGGTGTCGCTGTACTGAGTGACGACCTTCCCGTCCAGCGGGCCGTCCGCGATGCTCTTGCTTGCCCGGATGTACCCCTCGAACCGGGGCATCTTGAGGCCGTCATCCACGAGCTCCTGCCAGTCCTCGAGTTGGCCGAACACTCGTCGGTCGATCTTGTTCAGCAGCACCCGGTAGTCGAGGCCGCGCGGTGCGATGTGCTGGGCGACAGTGCGACGGAGCGCCGGCACGACCAGGGGCTCGGGGTTCAGCGGGAGGATGACGAAGTCCGCCACGTCGAGAACGGCGGACAGGACAGCGGTGTTGTCGAGGCTGCCTGGGGTGTCGATCAGTACGTAGTCGTAGTCGTCGGCGTTGCGGATCAGCGAGAGGTTGGTTGGGTCGACGTCAGCGGTGAAGTCGAAAGGCAACTCCTCCCCCGCGTTCTCTGCCCACCAGGTCGTGGACTCCTGCGGGTCGACGTCGACCACGAGGACGCGGCTACCGCGCGTCAGGCATGCCGCCAGGTTCATGACGTTGGTCGTCTTACCGACCCCGCCCTTCTGTCCGGCGATCGCGATGACCTTCATCCGTCCCTCCCGTTCCTCATAAGCGCCGATGTGGCGGTGACCCTGCGACGACGTGGCGCAGTTGCCACGCTCGACTGTAAGCACATGTGCTGATCCATGGCGGCAGTCTAGCGATAGACCCCCGATATAACTGCGGACTACACCCGCAATAACGGCGCAATACTGCGGGCGCATCGATTCGCGACAGAGCGCGGTATCGGCGCAGTATGGGCGGGAAGCGAGCGGAGGTACGGCGGCACATCGCCGGAACTATTACCGGACAGTGGCGCGGATGCGGCGGAACCTATGCGGCAGAGTGCCGCATGAAAGGTGCTATACTGAGCGCAATACCCGCGCAATACATGCGCTCGATGTAGCCACAATATTGCGTGCGATATTGCGACCGATATTGCGAGAATCGGGCAGATGCCGTGCGGTGATCGAGCGCGGTGCATGCGGTGATCATCCGCCAGACCCCCGTGTCGTATTGCGCCAGTGGAGCGAACGATCGAGCGGAGGGTGTTGCACCGATGAGCCTATCGACGTGCAGCGATGTTGCGGCCCAGGGGAGAGCCGCCAGGTGGAGCAAGGGACGGATGCGGCGGGAGACCGGAGAGGGGGGATTGGTCGATGAGCGGGCGGCTGTGGGGGGAAGGCGATCACGATCATGCCCCCAGCAGGCCGTCAGAGCCATTCTGAGCGTCGAACGGCCCTGCGCTCGGGTGTGAGGGCATCGCCGGACGTGACAAAGCCCCTGGGGGCCATCCAGGGGCTTTGTCGGCGAAAGGGGTGTGTCAGCTGCGGCGAGGGGCGTAGGACATCCGCTCCTGCACGTCACCGCACACCGCGGTCATGAGCTTGGTGCGGATGCGATGCACCCGGCGGTTGAGGGTGTCGCGGCTGATGCCGAGCTCGTCGGCTGCCTGCTGGCGCTCTTCGCCCGGGTTGCCTTCGGCGAGCTCGATCCGGGCGAGCAGGCGGACCTCGTCGGCCGTCAGAGTGCCGTTGTCGATGGCCCAGGTGAACAGGGTGACGAGGTCGCGCAGAGGGTCGTCGGTCTCGGTGTCGGCGTCCGCGTTCACGAGGTGCTCCAGGGTCTCGTCGTCGACCGCGAGCTCGATGTCGGGCGTAGCCCCGAAGCCTCGCTCGAGGAGCTTGATGCACTCGAGTCGGATGTTGCCGGCGACCGAGCTCGTGCGGTGCAGCGGGTAGGTGCGAATGACCTCCCACAGTGCGCCGATCGTCGTCGCGGTGGCGTCGGTGGGGGAGTTGCGCCAGATGGCGCGGACGCTGCTGCAGGTGCGTGCCAGGCGGAACGCCAGGGGCAGGAAGGACTTGAGGATCACCTTGCCGGCGACGACGTCTCCGCCGTGCTCGAGCTCGAGCAGCTGGCTGAGGATCTGGTCGCGGGCCTCGGCCGGCTGGGGCCGGCGGATGAGCTCGATCGCCTCATCGCCGGCGAGCTCCCCGAGGGCGCCGTAGTCGTGGCGCAAGGTCGCGAGCGTGCTGTTCCACTCATTCAGTAGTGCCCGCTCGAGGGTGGTGGCTGCGTTGTAGACGTGCATGGAAATGGCCCCTTCGTCGCTACGTCGGTTGACGGCGGCCACGTTCCTCAGCACCCCAGGGTCAACGTCTGGATAAGGGCGCACGCCATCTGCGCGCGCAAGCGCGTACTGGCAGAAATGCGCCTGGATCAGATCTACAAAACCCAGATCAGCGGCGCGATAAGGCAAGGGGCACAAGGGCGCAATATTCCTGCAAGAAATCTCGTCGTCCGGTGTCCGCGAAGGGCCAGAAGGGGGGCCTATATGACGTAGAGCCCCCGGTGCGGGGGAGTGAAGACGACGACGAGAAGGGAACGTGGCCGTGGCGGATGACAACCTCAGCGACCCGACCTGGGACAGCTTCAAGCCCGACGCCGCGCGCGCCATCCGTGCGACTCAGGGATTCGAGGATGCGGTAGCTCGGACCCTGGATCGCCCGTTCGACACGAGCACCTACGGGGGTGTCGAAGCGGCACTCGCGGAACTGCGCGAAGCCGCGCCGGCAGCGATGCGGGTGGCCGGCATTCAGCTCAGCGGGGGTGTGTGATGACTCTGCGCAAGCCGAAGGAAGCGAAGCCGGCAAAGGGGTCGAAGACGACGCCGGCGAAGGGTAGCGAGTGGACGGCCGGACGCGGGTTCGGTCAGAAGGCCGTCACCGGTGCGCTGATCGTCGCGGTCGCGTGCGGCCCGCTCGCGCTGGTCAACGCGGCCATCAACGGGCAGCCTCGCCAGGCGGTCGCTCAGGTCGCCGTCGACGCCCCGCTGACCGCCCAGGAGCAGTCGGCAGGGGAGTACGGTGCAGCGTTCGTCGCGGCATGGCTGGGAGCTTCGCGCGAGGACGAAGGCACCCTCGCCACGTACATCAACCCGGCCGCTGTCGGGCAGCTGTCGGCCACCGCATGGAAGTACCGCGACCTCGCCGTGGTGTCGGTGGAGAAGACGGATGAGTCGGATCTGGTGAGCGTGGTCGTCGCCGCCAACGTCGAGGAGTTCGACATGGAGAGCGAGAGCGGCGCCACCGTCTGGCCGCGCCGCTACTTCGCCGTCACCGCCCGCGTCACGGACGCAGGCCTGTCGGTGGTGGGTCTGCCCGCTCCGATTGCTGCGCCGGCGAAGGAAGACAGCGCCGTGCGCCTGGCGTATGGCCAGACGGTGCTGCAGACCTCGAGCGCTCGGCAGACGGTCGAGGCGTTCCTCTCCGCCTACCTGGCTGGCTCCGGCGAGATCAGCCGTTACGTCTCGCCCGGCTCGGAGATCTCCGCGATCACCCCGGCGCCGTACATGACCATCACGGTCACCGACGTCAAGAGCGACGTCGAGCCGAGTGACACCCCCAGCACGGGATCGGTGGTGCACGTCCTCGCGACAGCCGAGGTCTTGAGCGCCAGCGACCAGCGGCTGACCACGACCTACGCCCTCACGCTCACCGCGCGCGACGGGCGTTGGGAGACGACATCCGTCGATCTCGCCCCACTGGAAAGCGCCGCGCCCGGCGCCGACCCCACACCCAACCCGTCTCGATAGCCCGGGACGCACCGAAAGGACAGCACTGCAATGGCACTCTCCGAATACCTCAACAACCTCTTCTCGACGTGGACCGGCGTCGTGCAGGCGTTCGCGCTGCTCGCCTCGATCGTCCTGGTCATCGTCGTGGCGATCGTCACCCGCCTGGCCTGGGGCAAGCTCCTGGTCACGTCGCTGGTGGCCGGCTTCGTCATCTGGGCGGTGACGATGAACGGTCTTGGCTGGTTCTCGCAGACCATCAACAACGAGACCAACGCCGCCCCCGCCGCCATCACCGACGTCGTCGGTCACGACCTGGCTGCCTGACTCGTGGCCAACGAGGAGATCGCCCGCTTCTACACGCGGTCGCGCCGATTCCCGAAGATGATCGGTCGGATGACCGATGGGTCTCGCATCCCGGGTGGGCCGTACACGCTCACCCAGGTCGGCTTCGGCGGCGTGGCTCTCATGGGTCTGCTCGCGACGCGAACGCTGTGGAGCACGGGAGCGACTCTCCTCGATCTGGCTATCACGGTCGGTGTCGCCTGGGGCGTGACCTGGCTCGTCGGACTTATCCCGATGACGCGCCGCAACCTCGTCCTCGCCTTCGTCGGCGCGGTCGCGGCGATGTTCAAGCCGCACGGGGGGAGGTATCAGGCCCGCCCGATCCGCCTAGCGCGTCCGCACCAGGCGATCGGGTCGACCCGGATGCCGCCCCCCGTGGCGGACCACCAGGGCGCCGAGCTCGAGGATGCCGCCCCCGAGCAGCCTCCGGCAGTGCCCGAGCGCCGTCCTGAGCGCCCCGCCCCCGCGCCTGCAGCCAAGCCTCGCGCCGCGGTCAGCGCCGTCGAGCGTCTGCTGCAGCAGTCCAAGAACACGAACTAGGAGCACGTCTCATGCGCATTCCCGCCGCCTCTTTCGCCGGACACCTGATGTGGACCCGCACCGGCACGATCTGGGCCACCTGGCGCCTGCAGGGCCTCCCGCACGGGTACGGCACCGACGAGCTCCGTCAGCTGGTGCTCGGTCAGCACCAGGCGCTGTTCCAGTCGCTCCGGGGAGAGGCGCTGCTGATCGGGCTGTGCGCCACGAGCGACCCCGTTGACATCGTCGACAAGATGCTCGCGGGAGTCGACATCCGCCAGCATCCCGAATGGGCCGAGGAATGCGCCCTCACTCTCGACTCCCTCGAGGAGATCGCACTGGGGGAGCGCGCCTACTGGCTCTCCATCCCCCTGTCTGCCGGCAACTGGCGCACCCGATCGCAGGCCGCCTGGCGCGCCGGCCTCGAGCAGTTCCGCGAGCAGCTGGCCCTTCCTCGGACCACACCGGCCGAATCCGAGATCGCCGCGGCCATGGCCGCTGCCCAGGAGATCGAGAACCGTATCCCCGCCGACTTCTACGCCCGCCCCGCCACCGTCGCGGAATACGTCTGGATGGCACTGCACTCTCAGCACCGCGGCCTGGACATCGACGGCTCCGTCCCCGAGGCCGGCGACGTCGGCATCGCGGAAGTGCCCGCCACCCAGCTGCCTACCGCGATGCCGAACCCCTGGATCGACGAGGGCGGCCAGTCCGACCTCTCCCCGGCCGAGCTCAAGCGGTTCCTGCCGTTCAACCGCCGCTACCTCAAGGTGCAGAGCCCGCACGCCGACGCCCCCAGCTACCAGATCATGCAGGCCGTCGTGGGAGGCCCGAAGGGCGGATGGCTGATGCCCGGCGTCGAGTGGATCTCCCGCGTCGAGCAGTACGAGCTCGACGTCGACTGGGCGATCCGGCTGACCGTCACCAGCGCCGACGCGGTCAAGCGCCGCAACAAGCGCGCCGAGGAGCAGCTGCTGGATCAGGTCGACCAGCAGTCCGGCACCCTCGCGATCACCGGCAGCGGGTCAGATCTCGCGCAGGTCGCTGAGACCCTCGCGGCGTACCACGCCTCTCTCAACGCCAGCGACAAGGAGGTCGAGGTCCAAGCGACCGTGATCTACGCGGTCGGCGGCCCCGATCCCGCCACGGCGCAGGCTCGCGCCCGCTACATCGCCGCCGACTACAAGGCCTCCGACTTCCTCCTGGAAGCGCCCCTCGGCGGCCAGGAAGAGCTCTGGTGGGCGATGCAGCCGGGTGTACCGACCTCCCGCATCGTGCGCGACCTGTCCCAGATCACCACCGGCCGCGAGTTCGCGTCCGGCCTGCCCGTCGTCAGCAGCGCCCTCGGCGATGACCGCGGCATCCGTCTCGGCGACAACATCACCACCGGACGGCACACCCCGATCCTCGTCGACCTGTTCGGCAACATCCAGGCGGACTCCTCCGGCAGCTTCGGAGTGGTCGCCGAGCTCGGCGCCGGCAAGAGCGTCCTGCTCAAGAGCGTCGCCGGTGACGTGCTCGATCGCGGCGGGCTGATCGTGGCGCTGGACCGCACCGTGGCCCGCGAGTACGCCACGTTCGCCGAGTCGCTGCCAGGAACCTCCACCCGCGTCATCGACATGCTCGAGCCGCAGTGGTCTCTGGACCCGCTGCGGGTGCTCGGCCCGCGCAAGGGCGCCCGCATGGTGCAGTCGCTGTTCTCGCTGATGCTCGGCATCCAGACCATGGACACCCGCGGCGTGCAGCTGTCGGGGCTGCTCGAGGCGGAGTACATGGAGACGCACCGGATCACCAGCCTCGGTGCGCTCATCGAGCACCTGCGCCAGCTGGGGCAGCAGAACGCGGTGGCGGCGGAACTGCTCGGCCTGATCCGCGTCGTGGCCACCAAGGACTTCGGCGCCGTTCTCTTCGACGAGTCCCTGCCCCCGCTGGATCTCAAGGCCGTCGACGCGGTCGTGTTCACCACTCACGGGCTGAGCCTGCCCGACCGCGCCGAGGTCGAGAACGAGCACCTGTTCAAGCAGATGCCCATTGAGAAGATCGTCGGCCGAGCCATGTACGCGATGCTCGCCCAGCTGACCCGCGAGGTGTGTTTCATGGACCGCCACCGCTTCGCGTTGGCGATCTTCGACGAGACCCACCACATCAGCGCCTCCCGCGACGGCCAGGCCGAACTGCAGACGTTCTTCCGCGACGGCCGCAAGCACGCCGCCGCGGCCGCGGTCGGCTCCCACGACCCGCACGACTTCGGCGACGAGGTCACCCGAGGCCTGATCCCCATCCGGTTCGTCATGCGCCAGCGCGACGAGACCCTCGCCAAGCGCGCCGTCGACTGGCTGGGCCTGCCCGTCTCGCCCGAGCTCGTCCGTGAGGTCATGACCAACCTGAGCCCCATCGGACCCGACCGGAAGGTGCCGATCGAGCGCCGCGGTGAGGGGATCATGCGCGACGTCCGCGGCCGCTACGGCAAGTTCCGCAAGACGCTGCCCGCCCGCCCCGACCGTCGTCAGGCGGTGCTGTCCACTCCCTCCGCCCCCGTGGAGATCTCATGATCACGTTCTACGTTGACGCCTTCCGCTCGATGGGCGGGTGGGCCTGGCGCGCCCGGGTCTGGGCGCACCGGCACCCCCGGTGGGCGAGAACCATCGCCACCATCGGGCTCATCGGGTACTTCACCTTCATCCAGGGCCAGACCGCGCACGCGGTGAGCTTCCTCCCGGACGGCGTCGACTACATCGACAGCCACGGCAACCCGTTCTCCCAGTACGGGGTGATCGACATCAACGCCGGCGACGTGTGGACGCCGGGCACGGTCGTCGTCAACTTCATCGTGCAGCTGCTGTGGTCGATGCAGTACTTCGCGACCGGCGTGATCCTCTGGCTGTTCGACTTCCTCCTCAGCTTCGAGTGGGTCGCGTGGCTGGCCACCCCGTTCAACGCCCTCGCGGTGTGGATGCAGGAGCAGCTGGGCACGGTCAACTGGATTCCCTTCGCGCTGATGATCAGCGCCCTGGTGGGAGGCATCGCCCTCTACGTCGGGCGCGTGTCCGGCGGGCTCTGGGAAATGCTCGTCTCCGCCGTCCTGGCCGTCCTGGCTGTGGGCGTGCTCGCCAACCCGGTCGCCACACTCACCGCCACCGGCGGTGTTCTGGATAACGCGCAGGAGTTCGGCAGCCAGTTGGCCAACTCGATCGTCGTAGATCCAGACGCGCAGAGCAGCGACGGGACGCTTGCGACCGCGGTCAACGCCACGCTGATGGACATCTTCGTGCGCATTCCGTACCAGGTGATCTCCTACGCCCAGGTGCTGCCCGACAACTGCCAGGGCATCTTCGACACCTTCATCCAGTCCGGCGAGCCGCAGTCGGCGCTGCGAGACTGCGCCCCCGAGGCGGCGAGGTTCGCGCACGACAACCCCGGCGGCATGAACATCCTCAACGCCATGGTCGCCGGCGGCGGGGTCTCCGTCATGTTCGTGTTCGGGATGGTGATCGCGGCGCTGCTGATGGTGTCGGTGGTGTTCTTCCTGGTCGCCGCGGTCAAGTCGATGCTGCTGGTGTACCTGTGCATCCTCCCGGTCAACCGCGAGCCGCTGTGGAAGGCGATCTCCGACACCTACATGGGCGCGATCAGCCTCGCGGTGATGACCGTCGTGATGGCGCTGTACCTCAAGCTGACGACCTGGATCATGGGGCAGACCGGCTTCCTCCCGCACCAGCTGCGGATGGTTCTTCTGATCATCTTCCTGATCATCGTCATCGTCCTGGTGTGGCGGGCACGTCGGGCCACCCTGCGCGCCGGGCGCGGTGTCGCGGGCCACCTGAACAAGCTCGGCCTGGGCATGAAGCCCGGCCCGAAGGACTCCAACGCCCTGCTCAAGATGAGCGCTATCGCCAGCATGGCCAACACCGCGAAGGATCTGATCAAGCGCCGTCCGGCCAAGCCGAGCGCCGCGGCGCTGCCGGAGAAGCCCGCTGCACCGGAGCCCGAGCCCGTGACCCTCACCCAGGTCCGCGACCCCGGCCCTCAGGGCGGCGCAGGAGGCGGCAGAGGCCCCTCCGGCACCCGCGGACCCTCGGTCGGTCCTGGCGCGGCTCGTAAGGCCCTCGGCGCGGCGTCCACAGCGACCTCCGTCGCGAAGGGTGCCGCTACCGTCGCGAAGGGAGCAGCCAGCGGCGGAGTCGCCGGCGCGGCCGCAGCCGGCGCTGTGGTCGTCGGCAAGAGCGTCGCCCGGAAGACCGCGAACAAGGCCACGTCGGCCGTCACCAACGCCGCCGCACGCCGGGTGGCGCCTCAGGTGGTCGACGCCGGCGAGCTCAAGGTCGTGAAGGTCGCCGAAACCCGCGCCAGCCGCATCGAGGTCGACGCGCAGGGGGTGGCCACCGCGCACCGCAAGTCCGCGACCGGGGTGCAGGACATCTCCTCGCTGCCGCCCCGCCCGGCGCAGCGGCCCTCTGCCCGTGCGCTCGAGCGGCGCCGCCAGCTTGAGGCCTACCGTCCCCGGGAGCTCACGCGCTGATGACGGATCTGACAGTGGACGAGGACGAGGCTCGGTCGCCGTGGAAGCGGATCGTCGCGATCCTCTGCGTCGTCGGCCTGATCTTCGCCATGGTCGTCGGTGGGCTCCTCGCGGTGTTCATGGGCGTCATCGCCTCGTCCGCCGGCGCAGTGGGATCGGATGGCGGCGGGTGCGTCCCCGCGTCGACGGCCTCCTCGGCGTCGTGGGGCGATGCGACGTCGACGCGACCGACCCCGCCGGCGTCGTCGAGCTCGAAGCCGCCCGCTTCGTCGACGGGGTGGGGGAGCTCGTCGACGAGCGAGACGGCGCCGGCGGCCGCGGCCGCGCCGCAGTCGATCGAGATCCCCAATGGCCGCGGCGGCAAGATCACGCTGAACGAGAAGCAGATCGCGATCGCCACCCGCATCATCACGGTCGGGCGTGACCTCGGCGTCTCCGACAAGGGTCTCAAGATCGCTCTGATGACGGCGTTGCAGGAATCCGTGCTGCGCATGTACGCGAACTCCTCCGTCCCCGAGTCGCTCAACTACCCCCACGACGCGGTCGGCAGCGACCACGACAGCGTCAACCCGTTCCAGCAGCGCGTGTCGGGGTGGGGGACCGTCGCGGAGCTCATGAACCTCGACTACTCCATCAAGGCGTTCTTCGGCGGCCCCACCGGCCCCAACGGGGGCTCCCCGCGCGGCCTGCTCGACATCAACGGCTGGGAGAGCATGGAGCCCGGCGTCGCGGCTCAGAGGGTTCAGGTCAGCGCCTTCCCCGATGCCTACGACAAGTGGGAGCCCGCGGCCGAGCAGCTGATTGCCACCCTGGGCGAAGGCATCATCGGCGGCGGCTGCAGCGGCAGCATCGACGGCGAGATCCAGCTGCCCCTGCGCTCCGACTACAACATGACCAGCGGCTACGGACCTCGCGCCGCCGGCGTCCCCGGCGCCTCCACCTGGCACGCCGCGATCGACCTGCAGCGGTGGCCCAACCCCTGCGGCGACCCGGTCTACGCGATCCTGCCTGGCAAGGTCGTCCTCTCAAGCGCCCTGTGGCTGTCGATCGAGCACGCAGACGGCTACGTGGTCTCCTACCTGCACATGTACAAGTCGCAGCGCCTGGTCGACGTCGGCGACACCGTCGAAGCCGGCCAGCAGATCGGCGTCGTGGGCAACGTCCCGCCCTCCGGCGGCTGCCACCTTGATCTGCGGATCAACGTCGCCAACAACACCAACCCCGAGGTCGCGAAGCTCATCCTGTCCCAGAACGACACTCGCCTGCCGCGACCGGCGACGCTCCCCGAGCACCAGAACTTCGTCAACCCGGAGGACTTCTTCGAGCTCTGGGGCGTCGAGCTCTGCCCGGTCGGCTCCTGCCAGTAGCACGGGCAGCTGAGGCCCTGACGTCTGGATAAGCGGCGGGTAGGCTACCGATTACCCGAACACCCGCGGGCTCAGCCCGCCATTTTCCAGACGGTGATGTGTGACCGATCGAGACGCCCCCCACGTCGACGATCAGGCAGTATCCGGTCCCGCTGCGCGCACCACAGCAACCGGATACCGATCTGTTTCGTACTACCTGCCGGCAGCGCTGCATGCGCGACTCAAGGCCGCCTGGTGGGCGACTCGCGAGTGCCCGGACGGAGCGCCGACGCTCTCGGCCCTGGTGGAGGGGATCTTCCTCGAGTACGTCACGGCGGCTGAGCTCGAGCACAACGGCGGCCGACCGTTCCCGTCTGCGCCTCGGGGCGCGCAGGGGCCGAGGAGTATTGCTTCGGAGGGGCACCGGCTCGTGGCGTACTACCTTCCCGCGGACCTGCACGCACGACTCAAGGCCACCTGGTGGGTGCTGCGCGATGCTCGCACGCCGGCGCTGTCATCGGTGGTCGAGGCGCTGTTTATCGCCGCGGCCGCGATGCTCGAGCAGCGGCACAACAACGGCGCCCCGTTCCCGCCGGCACCAGAGTCCGCGCGTGGCGTGAGCCGGGCCGCAGCAGTGCGTCAGGGGGAGTGGATGCGGCGCGAGTGGGAGAACCGTCGCGGCGAGAGCTCCGCTCAGGGCTGAGCGCCGCCCGACCGCCGACAGCTGCAGTCCGGCCCGCGCGTGAACGTTATGCGGGGGATGTGCGGCCCGGGTCGCCGCCGAGAGAGTGCAGCTGATGCGGTGATGCTGCGGGGATATTGCGGGCTGGATATTTCTTACGGCGGTGGGGGGTTTGCCCCGCTCCGCTTCCGACTTCGCTTCAGCTACGCGGGGCAAGCCTACCACTGTTGTCAAGCGCCAAGGTGGCGACGATATTGCGCTGATGTGCGGGAAAGTGCTGCGGCACTACGCCCGCAATACCTCTCGCCACATCGAGCGCGGCGGGTTCCCGGGTCGCTCGAAGCTGCCAGATCCAGATCCTCGTGTCCGCGAAGAGGGGTTCGCGGGGCCTATATGACGCAGAGGGCCGCGATCGGCGCGGCCCGGTTCAGGAGGCATCCGATGGCGACTCGACTTGCTCGCCCGCCGGCCCGTCCGTCGTCGGCGCCGGTCGCCCCATTGGGAGTGCTGCCGCGTCGGCAGGTGACGGGGATCTTCCCCGCACTGGTGGTGCTGGCGGCCGCGGTGGTGTTGACCGGAGTGAACATGCAGGCCCGCTTCACCGACGCGATCGCGTGGGTGTGGGTTGCAGCTGTGGTGATCGCGGCCGTGTCGGTCGCGTCCGGCATCCGTACCTACCAGAAGCAGAGCCGGCTCGATCCGGGCATCGAGGCGGTGCTGCCGTCGCTGGGCGCGCAGCGTCCGTCGCGCGACCTGGTCCGTGCGGTGAAGTGGACCCGCGGCTGGGTCGGCGTCCCTCGCAAGGTGACGATCCGATACGCCTCCCACGTCGACGACCGTGATGTGCGGTTCGTCGACCAGATCGTCACATCGTTCTCGCGCCGCATCGGCGAGGAGTACCGCGTGCTCAAGCACGTCCCCCGCCGCTGCCTCCTCGTGCTCGAGCTCGCGCCGCCCACCACGCCGGTCTCTCGAGAGCAGCAGCGGGCCGAGCAGGTCGCGAAGCTGCTGCTGGGGGAGAGCGCCAAGGTCGAGGTCACCACCGACCCCGAATCCAACGACGTCCGCAAGATGAAGGTCAAGCACGACATGGGGCCGCGGCTGGCGATCCCGGCGCGACGAATGCAGATCGAGAAGGTGATCTCCTCGATGCTGCCGGGGCGTTGGCGGGCGCATTGGGATCTCGAGGGCGATGAGGTCACCTTCGAGATCCGTCCCCCGATGCCCGACATGGTGCTGCACGAGCCGGCGCCGTCGACGAAGCAGCTGACGCACGCCGAGTACAAGGCGTTCAAGATCCCGATCGGCGTCGACGAGGACGGGTCGGTGCAGACATGGCAGCCCTCGGTCTCCCCGCACATGCTCGTCATCGGTGGAACGGGCTCGGGCAAGACGTCGTTCCAGCACACGGTGCTCACCCACCTGGCGCAGGCCCGCTGGCGGGTGTGGGTGCTGGACGGGAAGCGGATCGAGTTCGCGGGGTTCCGCACCTGGCCGAACGTCGAGCTCGTCGCGGCCCGCGTCGAGCACCAGGTGCGGATGCTGCACGCAGCGCACGAGCTCATGGAGCAGCGTTACACCCAACTCGAGGAGGGCACCGCCCGCCTCGAGGACTTCGAGCCGCTCGCACTGATCATCGACGAGTACGCGACGTTCAAGGCTCGCGTGCAGCGTTGGTACAAGACGGTGAAGCCGAAGGGGGCGCCCACTCAGGCGCCGGTGCTCGAGCTCCTGTCGGATCTGGCCCGTCTGGCGCGAAGCGCGAAGATCCACATGCTGCTGGGCATCCAGCGCCCCGACGTCGAGTTCCTCGGCGGTGAAATGCGCGACAACTTCGGAGCCCGACTCTCCCTCGGCCGGCTCTCCCCGCAGGGCGCGATGATGATGTGGGACTCTCCGGCGATCGGCGTCGCGCTGCCTCGCAACAAGCGCGGCCGCGGCGTCACCCTCAGCGCCGAGTCGCTTCCGGTGGAAGTGCAGACCTTCTACACGCCCGACCCGGCCAAGCTCGACAAGTCCGACGCGCAGGACTGGGAGCACCTGCGCACGCTCACCCCGCTCGAGACTGATCACCCTCGCAAGACCATCGCCGAACCGTCTGCGCTCATCGACGGCGACGAGGAGCTCCCGCCGACCTACAACGACTGGGCGACCACCCGCATCACCCTCTTCGACGGCGTCGAGCCGCCGGCGGTGGAGACTCCCAAGGCCCTGCCCAGCAACGTCGTCGCGCTCGGCGCACGCAAGGCCGGCAATGTCCGGTTCGAGCCCGAGCCGTTGGACGTCGACGACGAACCCGCCGCGGCCGCCGATGACGACGAAGGCTACGGGGAGATCTCCGAGGGCCTGGCCGGCGACCTCGCGGTCGGCGACCTGGTGCTGTCCGATTCCACCCTCGGGATCTGGGTGGTCGTGGAGTCCGTGGAGCCGGACATCGTCGACGAGGACGCGATGGCGATCGAGTACCGCGAGCTCGACACCGGCGACGAGGGCCTGATGACCGTGTCGGACAACGAAGTGCTCACCTACCGGCGCCCCGCCGCCGCGTGAACGAAAGGAGCAGTGATGCAGAGCACTCAGAACCGGGCCGAGCTCGCGCACGAGCAGGCCTTCGCGTTCGCACTCACCCAGGGTGCTGCGCGCGAACGTGCGGAGGAGTTCGCCGGTGAGTACGTCAACGTGCTCGAGGACCGCGCCGGCGAGATCCGCTACCCGGACGCGCCGGCGCCCACGCCCGAGGAGGTGTGGATCTCATGACGCAGTCTGTGGCCGAGAACGAGGACGACCTGCTGACGCTGATGTTCATGCTCTGCGGAGGCATGGCGACCGGGATGTTCTCGTTCGGTGTGCTGCTCCACCCGGTGCGCGACTGGATGCTGCAGTACCACCTGCTCGCGAACGGCACCGAGGTCGTCATTCCGTTCATCGACGGCATCGGGTTCGGATGGCCGCAGATCGTCGTGGCCAGCGGCTTGATCGCCGCCCTGGTGGCCACCGTCGTCTGGCTGCGCCGCCGCGCCCGCGAGCGTGTCTGACCCGATCCACAAACTACGAGACCAAGAGAGGAGGATGAGTCACATGGCTGTCACGGTGTACACGAAGCCGTCGTGCGTCCAGTGCACGGCGACCTATCGCGCGCTGGATTCCAAGGGGATCGATTACGACGTTCTCGATCTGTCGGAAGATCCCGCCGCGCTCGAGCAGGTGAAGTCGCTCGGCTACCTGCAGGCGCCGGTTGTGATCACGGATCAGGATCACTGGTCCGGGTTCCGGCCGGACAAGATCGACGAGCTCGCCGCACGCCTGGTGTGAGCGAGCAAGTGACTGAGGGGCGTCCCGGATGGGGCGCCCCTCAGTCGTGTCAGGTCTGCTGCCGGGTGGCGTAGAGCCGAAGCAGCGCGTCGCGCAGATGGGTGTTGCGCTCGAGCGATCGCCGCAGCGCTTCCGCATCCGCGGGTCGTGGGTCGGGGCCTGCGCGCACGACGCCGGCGGAGATCGCCCACCGTGCGAGCTCGTCGAGTTCGACGTCGACGGTTGCGGTGGCGATCGCCTGCTGGGTCCAGGTGACCTTGTAGGCCGACATGGTGGCCTCAGCTGCTGCGGAAGAAGTCGATCACGCTGATCACGAGCGCCCACAGCAGCACGATCGCGGCCGCGGTCAGCAGGATCTTGCCCATGTGCGGCGCGAGGAGGATGCCGAGCCAGCCGGCGCCGACCGCGAGGCCGATCGTGAGCAGACCGATGATCATCCGGCGCAGCCGGGTGAGGATCTCGTCGGGGATGTCCGCGTGCTTGCGCGGAGTCGCGAGGCTCATCGGTCACCCACGTCCAGGGCCTTCGCGGCCGCGGCCACGGTCAGCGAGGATCGGAATCCGATCTCGCGCGTCCACTCGTCGACGGCGCGGCTGAGTCCGACGTACTCCACGACGCCGGGCTCCTGCGTGGATGCCTCGCGGGGATGGAAGTACAGGCGAGCCTCGATGCTCTGCTCGAGGCGGCTCAGCTGCCGGTTCGCTTCGGAGTCGTCCCACCCGGCGTGATGGCAGGAGACCTCCTCCATGTACAGCCGGCACCGCTCGATCTGCAGGATCTGCTCGGTGTCGATGCGGTCGCCCAGGAACTCCGCGACGGGACGCCACTCGTAGCGGGGCGCTGGAACGCTGCAGCGGTTGGCGAAGCTGACGCTGGCGTAGTTCTCGTCCCACAGCTGCTGACCGAGACGGTCGGCGTCGGCGAGAACTGCGGCGGGGGAGCGGCCCGAGGCGACGATCGGCACCCGGGCGGGAGACTGCGTGATGTCGGTGCTGCTGATCAGGATCGCTGTGACCAACAGGTCAACGACGTCCTGGGGGACGGGGAGCGCGCGCATGGCAACTACCTCCTAGTAAAGTTGTGTATCTGACCTACATAACAATATTTGGAAGCGGTCCAGTCGTCAAGGGGGAGAGCAAGTTAGGCATGGCGCAACAGGGTCCGTCACGGTGAATTGGAATACCCTAGGGGGGTAGGGGTGTTACGGTGGGGAGAGCCCCACTCAGGAGCACCACCCAGACGGAAGGAAACCCATCATGGCCACCAGCGAGTACCAGGTCACCGGCATGACGTGCGGACACTGCGAGATGTCCATCCGCGAAGAGGTCTCCCAGATCCCCGGGGTCGACGAGATCCAGGTGAGCGCCCAGAGCGGCAAGCTCGTCGTCTCGTCCACCAGCGACCTCGATGACGCCGCCGTGCTGGCCGCTGTCGACGAGGCTGGCTACTCGGCGGTGCGCGCCTGATGAACGCTGCGGGACGACTCAGCCTGTATGGCGCCGGCGTCGTCGTGGCCTTCGGCGCAGCGTTCGGCATCGCGGCAGCGGTCGTCCCGGACAGCGCCGTCGCCAACTGGACGGCCGCCGCCAGCGACGGCTCGATGGCCGACCACGCCGGCATGACCGACACCGACACCACCGAGACCGCGACCATCCCCGGTGTCTCCCTCTCCGGCTATGGGTACGAACTCAGCCCGATCACCGCGCCGACCGGCACGGGACAGGCCGGCGAGTTCAGCTTCCAGATCCTGGACGCCGACGGGACGCCGCTGACCGCCTACGAGACCTCGCACGAGAAGGACCTGCATCTGATCGTGGTGCGCACCGACGGAACCCAGTTCCGGCACGTGCACCCCACGTTTGATGAGGGCACCGGCACCTGGTCGGCATCGTGGGAGTGGGCCGAGGCCGGTACTTACCGGATCTACGCGGACTTCGTGCCGGACGTGACCGACGGCCCCGACAAGGTCACCCTGACCCGCACGGTCGACGTCGCGGGGGAGTTCACCCCGGACCCGGCGACCGCCACCTCCACGGCCAGCGAGGTCGACGGGTACACGGTCACCCTCGACGGTGACCTGACCGCGGGGGAGAGCTCCGAGCTGACCCTGTCGGTCGCCCGCGACGGGCAGCCGGTCACCACGCTGCAGCCGTACTTGGGCGCCTTCGGGCACCTGGTCGCGCTGCGCGACGGCGACCTGGCCTACCTGCACGTGCACGCCGAAGGCGACGAACCACGCGACGGCGACACCGCCGGACCCGACATCCGGTTCGCAGCCGAGGCCCCCACCGCCGGCCGGTACCTGCTCTACCTCGACTTCCAGGTCGACGGGAAGGTCCACACCGCCGAGTTCGTCGTCGACGCCGGTCACGGCACCGGCGGCACGGACACGGACGACACACACAGCGACACGGGCGACGGTCACTGACCGCCCCGCGGTGATCTGAGAGAAGAAGGAACACCATGAGCACCACAGCCCCCGCAGGCTCGACCGCGGACTCCGCAGTCGAACTCCAGATCGGCGGGATGACCTGCGCCTCCTGCGCGATGCGGATCGAGAAGAAGCTGAACAAGCTCGACGGCGTCGCCGCGACGGTGAACTACGCCACCGAGAAGGCGAAGGTCACCGTGCCCGCCGGGTACGACCCGGCCTTGCTGATCGCCGAGGTCGAGAAGACCGGCTACAGCGCCGCACTCCCGGCCCCGAAGAAGACCAAGAACGACACCACCCAGGGCGGGGACGCGGACGACGCCGACCCGGAGCTGACCAGCCTGCGCAACCGGCTGATCGTCTCGATCATCCTCAGCGTCCCGGTCATCGCTATGGCGATGGTCCCCGCGCTGCAGTTCACCTACTGGCAGTGGGCGTCCCTCGCGCTGGCCGCGCCGGTGATCGTGTGGGCGGCGTTCCCGTTCCACAAGGCCGCCTGGGCGAACCTCCGCCACGGCGCGGCGACGATGGACACGCTCATCTCGATGGGCACCACCGCCGCGTTCCTGTGGTCGCTGTACGCCCTGTTCTTCGGCACCGCCGGCGTCCCCGGCATGACGCACCCGTTCGAGCTGACCCTCGCCCCCTCCGACGGTGCGGCGAACATCTACCTCGAGGTCGCCGCCGGAGTGACGATGTTCATCCTCGCCGGCCGCTACTTCGAGAAGCGGTCCAAGCGGCAGGCCGGGGCCGCGCTGCGCGCGCTGCTCGAGCTCGGCGCGAAGGAGGTCGCGGTCCTGCGGGGCGGCGTGGAGACGAAGATCTCCGTCGACGAGCTGCAGGTCGGGGACGAATTCGTCGTCCGCCCGGGCGAGAAGATCGCCACCGACGGGGTCGTCGTCTCCGGCACCTCCGCCGTCGACGCGTCCATGCTCACCGGCGAATCCGTCCCGGTCGAGGTCGGCGAGGGTGACCCGGTCACCGGCGCCACCGTGAACGCGGGCGGACGCCTGGTCATCCGCGCCACCCGGGTCGGCTCCGACACGCAGCTGGCCCAGATGGCCAAGCTCGTCGAGGACGCCCAGACCGGCAAGGCCGAGGTGCAGCGCCTGGCCGACAAGATCTCCGGCGTGTTCGTACCGATCGCGATCCTCATCGCGGTCATCGCGCTCGGCGCCTGGTGGGGGGCGGGCTTCCCGATCTCCGCCGCATTCACCGCCGCCGTGGCCGTCCTCGTGATCGCCTGCCCTTGCGCCCTGGGCCTTGCAACCCCGACCGCGCTGCTGGTCGGCACCGGCCGCGGCGCGCAGATGGGCATCCTGATCAAGGGCCCGGAGGTGCTGGAGTCCACCCGCAAGGTCGACACCGTGGTGCTGGACAAGACCGGCACCGTCACCACCGGCAAAATGACCCTGGTCGACGTGGTCACCGAGCCCGGCGTGGACCGGGACGAGCTGCTCCGCCTCGCCGGTGCGCTGGAGGACGCCTCCGAGCACCCCATCGCGCAGGCGATCGCCAAGGGCGCCACCCAGGAAACCGGCAGCACCCTGCCGGCCGTGGAAGGGTTCACCAACCTCGAAGGCAAGGGCGTCCAGGGCGTCGTCGACGGGCACGCGCTGCTCGTGGGCCGGGAGTCACTGCTGGCCGAGTGGTCGCTGCGCCTGAGCGCCGAGGTCGCCGCCGCGAAGGCACAGGCCGAGAGCGAGGGCAAGACCGTCGTCGCCGTCGGATGGGACGGTGCCGCCCGCGGCATCCTCGTCGTCGCCGACACCGTCAAGCCGACAAGCAAGGAAGCCATCGCCCAGCTCAAGGCGCTGGGCCTGACCCCGGTGCTGCTCACCGGCGACAACGAGGCGGTCGCCCGCCAGATCGCCGCCGAGGTCGGCATCGACCAGGTCATCGCCGAGGTCATGCCCAAAGACAAGGTCGACGTCGTCACCCGCCTGCAGGGCGAGGGCAAGGTCGTCGCGATGGTCGGAGACGGCGTCAACGACGCCCCCGCGCTCGCGCAGGCCGACCTGGGACTTGCGATGGGCACCGGCACCGACGTCGCGATCGAAGCATCCGACATCACCCTGGTCCGCGGCGACCTGCGCAGCGCAGCCGACGCGATCCGCCTGTCCCGCAAGACCCTGGGCACGATCAAGACCAACCTGTTCTGGGCCTTCGCCTACAACACGGCTGCGATCCCAGTCGCCGCTCTCGGCCTCCTCAACCCGATGCTCGCCGGGGCCGCCATGGCCCTGTCCAGCGTGTTCGTCGTCGGCAACAGCCTGCGTCTGCGCGGATTCAAGAGCATCGCGCGCTGACCGGGCCCACCCGCCAGCGCACCCATCACCCACATCGGAAGGAACACCACCCATGTCCAGCTGTTGCAGCACCAGCGCCCCCGCCCCCGGCGGACGCGAGAACCTCCTCGACGGCACCACCGGCGCTGACATGACGACCTGCCCGGTCATGACCGGCACCCCCGTCAACAAGGCCACCGCCGAGGCCGCCGGCCTGTTCCGCGACTACGAGGGCGAGCGGTACTACTTCTGCTGCGCCGGCTGCGGTCCCGCGTTCGACGCGGACCCGGCCAAGCACGCCGCCGCCATGGCCTGATCCTCACTCCCGGGCCCACACCCACCGTGTGGGCCCGGGACACGGACACCCGACCATGACCATCCCCACACCCGCCGCGGACGGCTACATCACCGACCCGCGCACCTACCGCAACCGGCTCCGCCGCCTCGAGGGACAGCTCCGCGGAATCACCCGCATGATCGAGCAGGAACGCCCCTGCATCGACACCCTCACCCAGATCTCCGCCAGCAAACGCGCACTGGAAGGCGTAGCACTCAGCCTCCTCGACGACCACCTCCGCCACGCAAACACCACCGGGACCCTCACCGACGAGACCTCCCTCGCCGCCACCTCCGCGGCCATCGCCCGGCTGATCCAGCCCTAACCCCCACCCCTCTTCGCAGCGCAGCGGACACCGCACACAGACATGCCAGCCGCGCCCCGTCGCCGCTCGCCCAGGAGGACTCCTATGACCGCCGCAGCACTCGCGACCCGCGCCCGCGGCGGCTTCTGTCTGGCCATCACTGGCACCGTGCTGCTGATGGCCGCAGCCTCCGCCCCCTCACCGTTCTACCCGCAGCTCACCCAGCGGCTGCAGCTGGCACCGGTCGCGACCACCCTGATCTTCGCGATTTATGCCCTCCCGCTGCTGATCGCCCTGCTCACCCTCGGCTCCCTCTCCGACCGGATCGGACGACGCCGCGTCCTCAGCGTCGGGGCGGTGCTGCTCACCGTCAGCCTGCTGCTGTTCTGGGCCGCCGACTCGCTGCCCGCCCTGCTCACCGCCCGGGCCCTCCAAGGCCTCGCCGCGGGGCTGCTCGTCCCGGCGCTAAACGCGATGATGGTCGACTTCGAACCACCCCGCCGGCCGGGAGCCGCCGCGCTGGCCAACACCGCCGCCCCCATGGCCGGGCTCGCACTCGGCGCGCTCACCGCCGCGGTGCTGCTGGACCTGGACGGCATCGACGCGGGCACCATCTTCCTCGTGCTCGCCGCCGCGTTCGTCGTGCTCGCCGCGACCGCGTGGAGCATCCCCGACGCCGCCCCCGCCCGCCACGACCGGGGCCGTGCGCGTCGTGTTCCGCTGCCGCCGCGCACCCGGCGAGTGATCCTGTCCGTCGTCCCGGCGGTCATCTCCGGGTGGGTCACCAACGGCATGTTCCTGGCCCTGGGCACCGGGATCGTCGCCACCCAGTTCACCGCCGACACCCGCACTCAGGAAGCGGCGTCCATCGTGATCCTCGCTACCGCCGGTGTCGCAGCCGCGGTGCTGCTGCACCGCTCCAGCCCGCGACGCATCACCCTGTTCGGCAGCGTCAGCCTCGGATTGGGCACCCTGTTCAGCCTGCTCACCCTGCACGGGCACAGCCTCACCGGATACCTCGCCAGCGTCGCCATCGTCGGCGCCGGATTCGGGACCGCGTTCATGGGGGCCATGCGCACCCTGCTCCCACACGTCGACCCCGGCCAGCGCGCCACCGTTATGGCCGTGATCTACACGATCTCCTACCTGGCCATGTCGCTACCCACCGTGTTCGCCGGGCTCCTCGTGCCCGTGCTCACCCTGCCGGGCGCGGCGACCCTGCTTGGTGGGGCTGTTGTGGCGCTGAGCATCACCGCCATCCTCACCCGCCTGCTCCTGACCGACCAGCCCGCCCGCCGCGCGGCGGCCGCCCACCAGAAAGAGACCACGCGCCGATGACCACCCCCGCTCCTCGTCCCCGCCGCCAGCTCACCCGCCGCGGGTTCCTCTCCCTCAGCACCGGCGCCGTCGCCGCCGTGGCCCTCGCCGCCTGCACCCCGACCCCGGCATGGGTGACCCCCACCGGTGCCGCCGTGGACCGCGCCGAACGGGACCGGCGCGGCACCGGACGGGTCACCACCGCGGCGCTCACCGCCGCGGCCACCACCATCGACCTCGCCGGCACCGCCGCGGCGACGTTCTCCTACGGGTCGGTGCCCGGACCGGTCCTGCGGGTACGTGCCGGGGACACCCTGCAGGCGACGCTGCGCAACGATCTCCCCTTCGACACTTCCGTGCACTGGCACGGGCTCGCGCTGCGCAACGACATGGACGGTGTCCCCCCGCTCACCCAGCAGCCCATCGCCGCCGGCGACTCCTTCCGGTACGAGTTCACCGCCCCCGATCCGGGCACCCACTGGTTCCACCCGCACGTCGGCGCCCAGCTGGACACCGGACTGTACGGCGCGCTCATCGTCGAGGACCCCAACGAACCGCTCCGCTACGACGACGAATGGGTCATCATCCTCGACGACTGGCTCGACGGCGTCACCGCCACCCCCGACGAGGTGCTCGAGCAGCTGCGGCAGGGGATGGGGGAGATGGGCGGCCACGGTGACATGTTCATGCGGATGGGCAACATGCTGATGGGCGCGACCTCCGACCTGCTCGGCGGTGACGCCGGCGACGTCTACTACCCGCACTACCTGATCAACGGCAAACCCGCCGCCGACCCCGCCCAGTTCACCGGCACCCCCGGATCCCGGGTCCGGATCCGCCTGATCAACGCCGGTGGAGACACCGCATTCCGGGTCGCGCTCGGCGGACACAGGCTCACCGTCACCCACACCGACGGGTACCCCGTCGACCCGGTCGAGGTCGACAGCGTCCTGCTGGGGATGGGTGAACGCTACGACGTGCTCGTCACCCTCGGCGACGGAGTGTTCCCGCTCATCGCCGAAGCCGAAGGCAAACGCGAACGCGGCTTCGCGCTCGTCCGCACCGGCGGCGGGCAGGCGCCGGCCGCGGACGTGCAGATCACCGAGCTGGGGGAGGGCGCCCAGGTCGCGACCGCCGAGCGGCTGGCCGCGACCGCCGCGGTCACCCTCGACCGGCGTGACGCCGACCGCACCATCGCGCTGACCCTCACCGGCAGCATGGCCGACTACGACTGGGGCTTCAACGGCCGCCAGTTCGACATGCACGACCCACTCCGCGACGCACACCCGCTCACCGCGGGCGAACGCGTGCGGCTGACCGTCACCAACGACACCGACATGTGGCACCCGTTCCACCTGCACGGGCACACCTACCAGCACACCGGCGGCGGCCCCCGCAAAGACACCTCCATCGTGCTCCCCAAGCAAACGCTCGAGCTGGAGTTCGACGCCGACAACCCCGGACGGTGGATGGCCCACTGCCACAACATCTACCACGGCGAGGCCGGCATGATGACCGTCCTCGCCTACCGCCAATGAGGTCGACCCGGACGGGAATAGCAGGCGGCACCCGCCTGTTGTGATACCCATACGGGGTATACGCTAGGGGAGTCCCAGGCGCACACCGTGCCGGACCGACGGCCGCTCGGCCGTCGACAACCGACAGAAAGAACACCCGCCATGAGCCACGACCACGACCACCACCACGAGGCCCCCGCCGACGCGAACGACGTCGTCGTCTGTCCCGTGATGCCCGGCAGCACCGTCAGCAAGAGCGTCGCCGAGGCCCAGGGCCTGTACCGGGACTACGAAGGCGAGCGGTACTGGTTCTGCTGCGCCGCGTGCGGTCCGCTCTTCGACGCCGACCCCGAAAAGTACGTCAAGGCCGCCTGACACCACCCTCGGGGGCCCGGAACATCCGGGCCCCACAGACCCTCTCAAGGAACGACATGTCACCCCAGAAGATCCTCATCCTGGGTGCCGGCGCCGCCGGCACAGCCGCCGCCCGCGTCCTCGCGGGCACGGACACGGTGACCGTCACCCTGATCGGGCGCACCGGCGAAACCCCCTACAACCGCACCCTGGTCAACAAGGGCGTCGCCGTGGGGCTGCTCACCCCCGAGCAAGCCGCCATCCCCGGTGTCGCCGCCGAGGCGGACACAGCGGTGGACGTGGACCCGGAGAACAAGACCGTCCGGTTCGCGTCCGGCCGCGTCGAGCACTACGACGCCCTCATCCTCGCCACCGGCAGCACCCCGCGGCTCCTGGAGGACACCATCCCCGGTGCCACCACGGGAACAGCTCGGATCACCACGCTGCATTCCCTGGAAGACGCGATCACCGTCCGCGACCTGATCGCCGGGCTCGGGCGGCCCGCACAGGTCGTGATCTCCGGGGCCGGGCTGGTCGCCGCGGAGACCGCGACACTGCTGCGCGAACGCGGCCACCAGGTCACCCTCCTCACCCGCGACACCACCCCGGGCGTCCGGGTATTCGGCGCCGAGCTCGCGGAACGCCTCAACGACGCCCACCACGCGAATCTGGACACCGCGTTCGGCCGCACTCTCACCGGGGTACAGGAGAGCGGTGACCGGCTCGAGCTGACCCTCGACGACGGCACCGCCCTGCCCGCCGACCTCCTCCTCATCGCCCACGGCACCACCCCCACCGCACCATCCCCGTGGGACGGACCCGTGCCGGTCGACGAGAGCCTGCGCACCGCGGCCGCGCACGTCTACGCCGCCGGCGGCGTCGCCGTGCACGATGACCCCGCCCTCGGGGCGTGGCGGATCGATCACTGGTCCGACGCGGCCGCGCAGGGCGAGCACGCCGCCCGCACCCTGCTCGCCGATCTCGGCGCGGGGGAGCAGCCCGGCAGCTACCAGCCTCGCGCCCCGTTCACCGCCACAGTCCACGGCGCGATGATCGCCGGCGCCGGACTGACCGACACCCGCACCGACACCCGCATCGACAGCTCCGAGCCGCTGGTGGTCATCCGCCAGCACGGCCCGGTCCCCGTCGGTGTCCTCGGCTTGGACGCCGCCCCCGCCGTCTTCGGCTGGATGCCCAAGCTGCACACCCCGACCGGCCCCGACGCGGAGGCCCTCGCCTCCACCGGGACCGGCACGGCAGACTCGAAATAACCGCTAGGCACAGGGAAGTGAACTGATGACCGACCCGCACGCACACCACACCAACCACCCCACCGGCAAGGCCGCCACCGCCACCGGCGAGCACGGCGACCACACCCCGGAGCCGCCCACGCAGCACGACACCCACACCGGGCACGACGTGCAGCCCAGCCACGGCCAGCACGCCGGCGGCCAGATGGACCACTCCGGCCACGGCGGAGGCCATGGCGGGCACGCCGGGCACGGCGACCACGTCGGCCAGTTCCGGCGGCTGTTCTGGATCAACCTGATCATCGCCGTCCCCGTGGTGGCGTTCTCCCCGATGTTCGCGATGATCCTCGGCTACGAGGTCCCCGGCTGGGCCCGGTTCATCGCCCCGGTGCTCGGCACCGTCATGTACGTGTGGGGCGGGTGGCCGTTCCTGACCGGCGCGGTCAGCGAGCTGCGCTCGCGCAAGCCCGGGATGATGCTGCTGATCGGCCTGGCGATCACGGTCGCGTTCTTCGCGTCCTGGGGCGCCACGCTGGGGCTGCTGCACCACGAGCTCGAGTTCTGGTGGGAGCTGGCGCTGCTGATCGTGATCATGCTGCTCGGTCACTGGATCGAGATGCGCTCCCTCGCCCAGACCAGCTCCGCCCTCGACACCCTGGCCGCGCTGCTGCCCGATGAGGCCGAGCGAGTCGAAGGAGACCAGATCGTCAAGGTCTCACCCGCCGACCTGGCCGTCGGGGATGTCGTCGTGGTCCGCCCCGGCGGCAGCGTCCCCGCCGACGGGAAGATCGTCGACGGCCGCGCCGACATGGACGAGTCCATGGTCACCGGCGAATCCCGCCCGGTCGCCCGCGGCACCGGCGACCCGGTCACCGCCGGCACCGTCGCCACCGACTCCGGGCTGCGCGTGGAGGTCACCGCCACCGGCGACGAGACCACCCTCGCCGGCATCCAGCGGCTGGTCACCGAGGCGCAGAACTCCTCCTCCCGTGCGCAGCGGATCGCGGACCGTGCCGCGGCCCTGCTGTTCTGGTTCGCACTGATCGCCGCCGCCATCACCGCGGTGGTGTGGACCCTCGTCGGCAACCCCGACGAAGCCGTGATCCGCACCATCACCGTCCTGGTCATCGCCTGCCCCCACGCGCTGGGCCTGGCGATCCCGCTGGTGGTCTCCATCGCCACCGAGCGCGCCGCCCGCGGCGGGGTGCTGGTCAAGGACCGGCTCGCGCTGGAGAGCATGCGCACCGTCGACACCGTCCTGTTCGATAAGACCGGCACCCTCACCAAGGGTGAGCCCACCGTCTCGGCGGTGGAGCCGATCGGTGACCTGGACGCTGACCAGGTGCTTGCGATCGCCGCGGCGGCCGAGGCCGACAGTGAGCACCCGCTCGCCAAGGCCATCGTCCGTGCCGCGCAGGAGAAGAACCTCACCCTGCCCAAGGCGACCGGGTTCAGCTCCTCACCGGCGGTGGGCGTCACCGCCACCGTCGACGGTGCGGAGATCCGCGTCGGCGGCCCCCGCCTGCTCGAGGAGGTCGGCGCCCGTGAGGTCGACCAGGCTGACAGCTGGCGTGGTGAGGGCGCAATCATCCTGCACGTCACCCGTGACGGGAAAGTCATCGGTGGGCTCAAGCTCGCCGACGAGATCCGTCCCGAGTCCCGCGAAGCCGTCGAGGCGCTGCACAAGCTCGGCGTGCAGGTGGTCATGATCACCGGCGACGCCGAAGCCGTCGCGAACGCCGTCGGCAGCGAGCTGGGCATCGACCGGGTGTTCGCGCACGTGCGCCCCGAGGACAAGTCCAGCAAGGTCGCCGAGCTGCAGAAGGAAGGCCGCAAGGTCGCCATGGTCGGAGACGGCGTCAACGACGCCCCCGCCCTCGCGCAGGCCGACGTCGGCATCGCCATCGGCGCCGGCACGGACGTCGCCATCGCCTCCGCCGGGGTAATCCTCGCCAGCTCCGACCCCCGGTCGGTGCTGTCGGTGATCCAGCTCTCCCGCGCGGCGTACGGGAAGATGAAGCAGAATCTGTGGTGGGCTGCAGGCTACAACCTGATCTCCGTGCCGCTCGCCGCCGGCGTGCTGGCCCCGATCGGGTTCGTGCTTCCCATGTCGGTCGGTGCGATCCTGATGTCGCTGTCCACCGTCGTGGTCGCCCTGAACGCGCAGCTGCTGCGCCGAATCGACCTCACACCCGAAGCGAGCACCCGCGCGGTCCTCGACCGCTGACCGAAGGAACCGGCCATGTCCACACCCACCGTCGACACGACGCACACCACTCACGGGTACATCACCGACAAAGACAAGTACCTGAACCGGCTCAAGCGCATCGAGGGTCAGGCGCGCGGGATCTCGAAGATGGTCGATGACGAGAAGTACTGCATCGACATCCTCACCCAGATCAGCGCTCTCACCAGCGCCCTGCAGGCCGTCGCGATCGGGCTGCTCGACGATCACCTCAAGCACTGTGTGATCGACGCAGCACGGATGGACGGCGACCAGGCCGAGCAAAAGATCAAGGAAGCCAGCGACGCGATCGCCCGTCTGGTCCGGTCCTAACCCGGACCAGACGGACGACCCGTCCGGCATCCCCCCGCCCCACGTCGGGGCGGAACCTGGTGCCTTGGCCGAGCGGCGAGGCAGCGGCCTGCAAAGCCGCCCAGACGGGTTCGACTCCCGTAGGCACCTCCACCCGTCACCGCAGCCGCCGTGCGGCCCCCGCTACTGGGGCAGCACGGTGATGCCGCTGGCGTCGACCACGACGACCCGGCCGTCCGCGTCGATCCCCACCGCCTGCGCCTGCTCGTGCACCGTGCCGGCCTCCCGCCACTGGTCCTCCCCGGACCCGAGCACCCAGATCCGGTCATCGGTGCCGACCCCGACCAGCCGCTTCCGATCCGGGGACGCTCCCAGCGTGTACAGCAGCGGCGCATCCGGCCACGCCGAGAACGACGCCCCCCGGTCCGTGCTCACGGTCACCCCGTCCGCGGTCGCCGCGACCACCCGGCCGCTGGCATCCGCGGTCAAACTCACCGCCGGCACCTGCGCGCCCGTCGGAGTCCAGGTGGCGCCGGCATCGACGCTGCGCAACAGGTCGGTGTCGTCGGTCGCCAACCCGTACACGGTGTCATCGGCGCCCGCGGTGAGCGCATGGAAGTCTTTCTCCCCGGTGAACGCGACGGGTTCCCAGTTCGCGCCGCCGTCGACACTGCGGATCACTCCCAGATTCGGTGCTCCCCACTCTTCGGGGGTCTGCGGGCCCGGGTGCCCGGACGCGATCAGGCCCTGCGACGTCGCCGTCAACCCCATCGCGTCGAAGTCGGCGGTACTGACCCGGCCGCCGAGCTCACCCGATTCGGACACCTCGTAGATGCCCTCGTGGGTGCCCAGCAGCAGCTGCCCCGTCTCCGGGTCCACGACCACCGCGTGCACATGCGTGGACAACGCGGTGTGTTCTTCCCCTGTCGACGCGGGCGTGCTCGCGCACCCCGCCAACACGACAGGCACGGACATGACGGCGGCGATCACGGCCGCCGCCTTGAAACGGACGCGCATATGCACCCTCCACGATCAGGGTGGGGCGCCACCATCGGTGACGCCCCACCGGGGTGCCTCAGAGCTGAGCGAGCAGATCTTCCATGGTGGTGATCTCCGCGGACTGCGTGTCCACCACCGCCTGGGCCAGTTCCTTCGCGTCCGGGTTCTTCCCGTCGGCCAGCTCGGTCTCGGCCATCTCGATCGCGCCCTTGTGGTGCTCGATCATCTGCTCGAGGAACATCCGGGCAGCGTCGGCGCCGGTCGCGGCCTCCAGCTGCGCCATGTCCTCCTCGGACATCATCCCGCCGCCGTGGTCCATGTCGCCCATGTCCATATCGTCGGCGGACATGCCCCAGTCATCGAGCCAGCCCTGCATCGTGTCGATCTCCGGCTGCTGCGCATCCTTGATCTGCTGCGCCAGATCCAGCACCTGCTGGTCGACGTCGCTCTTGGCGAGGATCATGTCGCTCATCTCCACCGCCTGCTGGTGGTGGGGGATCATCATCATCGCGAACATCGAATCGGCCATGTTGAAGTCCGCCTCTGCGGACTCCGATGGCGCCGACGAGGACCCGCCGCCGTGATCCATGCCCGGCATCGAGTCGCCGCTGCCGGCGCACCCAGCGAGGAACAGGGCCGTCGCCAGCGGAACGGCGACGAGTGCTGCGGTGCGGAGCTTCTTCTTCATCATCATCAATCAGTCCTTCTCTTGGGTGTACGTGAACGCCCGCGAACGGGCACGGCAACAAACCCCACCGGACGGCGGGGTCCGGCGCGTTCACGTCCGACTGATCGACAACTCCCGCAGTGAAGGCGGGCGGCTCGGAGCCGGCCGCGCTACGAACATCACCGGCCACCATGTGGCCCGTTCCTGCGGTGTCCCGCGGATCAGCCGAGGGAGCAGGAGGAGCAGCACCGTCGCCAGCAGCGCCAGCACGCACATCACCATCAGCGCGTCGTGACCGCCCTCCGGGCTGCACGTCACACACCCGTGCCCCGCGTCGTCCACCGGGGCAGTGGCTGCGCCGTGATGACCCTCGGGAACGGTGGCGCCGGTCATCTCCGCCGTCGACGACATCGCCGGCGCGTGGGAGGAGGCCAGGGTGTGCATGCCCATCAGCCCGACGATGATCGCGGCCGCGAAGCACACCAGGAGCAGCCACCGCGTCGAACGCGGCAGCCGGGTACGCAGCGCGGACAGGCTGATCATCCCTCCCAGCCTAATGCCCGTACCATACCCCCGCACCGTAAACGAAGGGGGTCGCGGCCCGTGCAGCGCCCCAGGTAGCGTGGCGCCTCCCACGACCCCGGAGGAACCATGACTGTCACCGCCCAGATGATCGACACCCACCCGCGCCCGCTCGACGGACCGGCACGAGACGCTCTGCTGGCCTGCATCGACGCATGCCTGGAGTGCGGGCAGGCCTGCACCGCGTGCGCGGACGCCTGTCTCAGCGAAGAGATGGTCGCCGAGCTCACCACCTGCATCCGCATCAACCAGGACTGCGCCGACCTGTGCGACGCCACCGCACGGATCCTCTCCCGTCGCACCACTCCCGACACGACCATCCTCCGCGCCACCCTGGAGGCCCTCCGCGCCGCCTGCACCGCATGTGCGGCCGAGTGCGACGCGCACGCCGACATGCACGAGCACTGCCGGGTCTGCGCCGAGGCCTGCCGCCGCTGCGAGCAGGCCTGCACCGACCTGCTCGCGACGCTCTAACCCGCCCCTCCGGCAGGCCGGTCGCCGCGGCGCCGGTCCTGCCGGAGCACCAGCACACCGGCGAGAGTGAGAAGAATCAGCCCGTTCCACACCGTCACGGTGGAGATGAATCCGCCCGCGACAGCCCCCGGGGTGACGCCGGTGCGCAGTTCGACGGCCTCGGCCATCACGCCCGGCTCATCGGCGGGTAGCGAGGCCATCGTGGACCCGTCGGGACGGATGATCTGGCTCGTCCCGACGGTCGACACGTTCACGACGGACCGGCCGGTCTCGATCGCCCGCATTCGCGCGAACGCGAGCTGCTGCAGATTCTCATCCGTGCCACGGAAATCGGCGTTGTTGGTCTGGAACACCAACAGCTCCGCACCGGCACTGATGCTCTCGGAGATCACCTGGTCATAGATGACGTCGAAGCAGATCGCCAGCCCGACTCTGGTGCCGCCCACCGACACGACCGGCGGGTTGGTCCCGTGCGCATACTCCCGCTGGATCAGCCCCACCAGATCCGGGGCCAACATCATGTAGAAGTCCCGATCGGGAACGTACTCGCCGAACGGCACCGGGTTGCGTTTCGCGTGTGTCTGCAGCTGGTCCCTGGGCGGGGTCGAGCTGAGCGTCGGGTCCCACAGGAACGACGTGTTGTAGAACTTCCCGTCGACCCTGGTAGCGGCGTTCGCCAGCAGCGGCGCCCCCGCCCGCTCACTGACCCCGGTCAGGTAGGCGGCGAGGTAGTCACTGTCGAACGGGTCGTCGTCCAACCCCTCCGGCCAGACCAGCAGATCCAGATCGGTGCCCGCCAGCGCGGCCGACGCGTCACCCTGCGCCGACGCGATCGACCACGGGCCGCGTTGATCGAAATACCCGGAGGGGCCGTTGCCCTGCACGGCGCCGACCCGCATCGTCCCGGCCGGGGTCGTCGGGAACGCCGGCGTGAGCAGCAGGACGCCGATCGTCGCGGCAGGAACCAGTGTGCGCGGCGGGTATCGCCAGGCGCGGGTGCGTGCCCACTCGATGCTGACCGCAACGGCAAACACCATCACGAAGCTCAACCCGCTCACCCCCACCCACGACGCGACCGCCGCGGCGGGAGACTCTGACTGCGTCATCCCCAGACGCGCCCACGGGAACCCGCCGTACGGCCACGCCCCGAGCATCACCTCCCTGCCCGTCCACAGCGCGGCCACCACACCGGGAAGCAGCACCAGACGCACCGTCCCCGGAGGAACAAGCCGGGGAACCCACCGGTACGCCAACGTCAGCGGGATCACCCACACCGCGGTCAGTGCCCCCTCGACCACCGTCAGCGCCGCCCACGGCACCGGCCCCAGGTACCGGGACGTCCACGACACCACCAGGGAGAAGAACACCAGCCCAAACACCAGCCCGACCGCGAGGGAACCGGCCACGCTGCGGCCGATCGCGGCGACCAGCAGCACCCCGGCTGCCAGGAACGCGGCCGGCCACCAGCCCACCTCCGGGTAGGCGAGGTCCATGAGGATCCCGGCCACGGCCGCTGCCGGCAGCGCCGCCCACAACGGCAGCAGTGGTGCCCGCTCCCGTCCCTGATCCTGCCGACGGGTCCGGGGGAGTGGGGGGAGAACGCGGAGCGCGCCGGAATCGCGGAGGCGTGTCATGCCGGTTTCCGTCCCGCGATGACCGCTCCCACCAGGAGTAGCAGCGCACCCATCGGGTACCCCGCGGCCAGATCCACCCACCCTTCCGGTTGCCCCGGGCCGAAGATCTCCAGGTGCATCAACCAGTGCGCCACCGCGACCACCACACCGGCCAACATGAGAACCTGCCCGAGACGCACGAAGCGGCGCTGCCGACGGTACCGCCGAGCCGCGTCGGCGACCTCGTCGCGCTGGTCACTCCGCGGATGCTCCGGACGGGACCGCCGCCACCAAGCCCGCGGCCGCCGCTGGTGTCCGCCGCGGTTCACGGCCGGTCCACGATCTGTCGAGCGATCGCGGCCGCGTCACGCCCCACTCCGGCCAGCGTGTCGGCTCGCCGCCGACTGTACGCGGGGATCCCCGCCACGAACAGGCCCGGCATTGAGGTGAGGGTGCGGCGGGAGGGTTCGGTTCGCACCACCTCGGGCAGCCATTCGTCACCCGCCCGGTACCCGGTCGCGAGGATCACCGAATCGATTCCCCGCACCTGCTCGCCGTCAGCCAGCACCACCGTCGACGGGTCCTGCACATCCATCACGGCCGGCACCAGCTTCACCCCGGCCTGCCGGAGCTGCTCATCCCTGTTCCCGAAGACGGGTTCGGGCACCTGCGCCCCCGACGTCCACGACGTGGAGGTGCCGGCGGCGGCGGGATACCGCATCGCTGGACGGTGACGTCGCGGGGTGCGCGTGGACAGAGTGACGGTGTGCGAGGGTGCGAGCTCACGCGCGATCTGGACGCCGCTATTGCCGCCGCCCACGACCAGCACGTTGCCCGCCGGGACCTGCTTCGGGTAGTGGTAGTCGCTGCTGTGGATCCGCACTCCGGGAACCCGCATCCGGGTGACCCATTCGGGGACGCGCGGGCGCGCGGACGCGCCCGTCGCACACACCACGTTGCGGGTCTGCACCTCGCCCGCTGTCGTGGACAGCGTCAACGCCATCCCGTCGCCGCGCCGCTCGAGCCCCAAGGCCCGGATTGACCACACCGGGGTGACCCCCAGCGCGGCCTCCACCGAGTCCAGATACTCGAGGATCTCATCGGCTCGCGGGCGCCGTCGGGGATCGCCAGGCAGCGGCAGTCCCGGCAGCGTGCTGTGCCGCGCCGGACTCAGCAGCTCCATCGAATGCCACCGGGACGCCCAACTGCGCTGTCCGCGCGGCGCCGCATCGATGACCACGAAATCCTGCTGCGGGCGCAGACCGCGAGCGATCAGCCCCGCGGCGACCGCCAGGCCCGCCTGCCCGGCGCCGACAATGATGGCGCGGCGATGCGACAGTCCCGGCGCGGTCACCAGCCGTACCCCACAGACTCACCGAACGCGATGCCAGGGCGCAGGGACAGCCCCGCCCGCCGCGTCACAGCAGAACCGAGCACCCCCGGGACGGTGGTGAACGGCTCGGGTGGGCAGAAAAACAGGTCAATACGGCACACACCCGGCGGGGTGGCCGCAGCGGCGACAGGCGTCGCCCCCGAAAAATGAGTCACGAAGCTCTCCAAGAACACGAAAACGGCAGGTCATCATCCCCGCCGATGGCGGGGGAGGAGCCGCCCACAACGGGACGGCGACCCGGTTCTCAGGTTCGAGAAATCGACAACTGGACGAGCGATATCGGCGTGGGCGGCGCACCGCCCGGCATGGGCATGGCGCGCAGCGGACGTCGCACGTGGGGCGCCCGCAACGGTGCGGCCCGCCCCCGCAACACGAACGCGCGGATCAGGGTAAAGATCAGCAGCGTGCACAGCACCCCGATGAAACATGCCGCTGCACCGAGCGCCCCATCCGTAGGCACCGCGACCGTCTCCGCGCTAGCGGCTGCTCCTGCAGGCGCATCCGCCACAAGCTCCGGGGTGACAACACTGACCGCGGTCCCCGTTCCCGAGGAGCCCTCCTCGGCATGCGTGCTCGAGAAGATCCCGGCGCAGACCAGCAACCCCAAGCCCAGCACCGTAATGGCACGCAGCACCAGCCACCGATCGCCCCGCAGGGCGTCTCCCGGAGAACGCAGCGCCGACACCATGGTGGCGCTCACTTTAGCAATCACGCTGATGAATCAGCCGGAGGAGCCAGGGGCACGAGCAGGCACACCACCAATCGTGGATACCCTGCGGGGGTAGGCTATACGGGTCTGAGCCTCCTTCGCACCGACCGGCTCGGCGAAAAGGAGCGCCATGCTGATCCAACCCATCGACTACTTCCTGGTCGGCTGGTTCGTCCTTGTAGCCATCAGTACCCTTTGGGTCGGCGTCGACCAGTTCCGAAGCAACCCCGAGCCCACCGTGATGAAGTGGGGCTTTATCCTCGTCACCCTCTACCTCGGACCCATCGGTGCGCTCCTATATGTCCTGGCGGACAAGGAGCCACGGCCGGGGGAGCACGAAGAGTTCACAAAGCCCCTCTGGAAGCAGGGCATCGGATCGACCATTCACTGCGTGGCCGGAGACGCGACGGGAATCATCGCCGCCGCGGTGATCGTCTCTACCCTGGGCCTGCCGATGTGGCTCGATCTGATCATCGAGTACATCGCCGGATTCGCTTTCGGGCTCTTCATCTTCCAGGCCCTGTTCATGAAGAACATGATGGGAGGCACCTACTGGCAGAACGTGCGCCGCTCGTTCCTGCCGGAATTCATCAGCATGAACTTCATGATGGCCGGGATGGCGCCGGTGATGTCGCTGCTGATGATGGGGCGGGACATGCGGGCCATGGTCCCCACTGAACTCATCTTCTGGGCCGTGATGTCCGTCGGTGTTGCCGCCGGCTTTGCGCTGGCCTACCCCTCCAACGTGTGGATGGTGAAGAAGGGCATCAAGCACGGACTGATGACTCAGCGCAAGGAGCCGGCCACCGATCCGCAGCCTGAACACGCCGGGCACGCGGCGATGGCCGCCGGATCCGGAGCGGGGCATGACGATGCGCAACAGCCATCCGAGCATGAGCAGCATCAGCCCAATGGGGCAAGCAAGGTCACTGTGCCGCAGCTGACCGTCGTTGCCTCGTTCGCGACGATCGCACTGATCGTGGGCATGGTCGCCCCCGCCAACGCGGTCAACATGACCCTCAGCGCCGAAGACGTCGGAGGTCTGATCATGCCGCCGGGCATGATCATGACCCGCGACACTCCCGCCGAGGCGATGGAGGACATGGCTGCGGTCGATCCGCGGGACGTCACCAGCGCCTACGACGTGGACACCCGTGGTGACGAGGTCCTCGAGCCTTCCCGGATCGAGGATGGCGTGAAGATCTACGAGCTCACTGTCTCCCTGATCCGATGGGAGATCCTCCCTGGTGTTGCCGTCGACGCATACGCGTACAACGGGCAGGTGCCCGGGCCCCGGCTGAACTTCACCCAAGGCGACCGGATCCGCATCGACGTCACCAACAAGCTCGGCGAAACCACCACTGTGCACTGGCACGGCCTGGACGTCCCCAACGAGATGGACGGCCCTGCCGGCATCACCCAGGACCCGATCGAGCCCGGTGACACGTACAGCTACGAGTACACCGTCAAGCAGTGGGGCACCTTCTTCTACCACTCCCACGACCACGCCGACCGGCAGCAATCCCTTGGCCTCTACGGGGCCCTCATCATCGACCCGGCCGACCCGTCCCAGCAGCCACCAGCAGATCACGATTACACGATCCAGCTGCAGGAATGGCTCAACCGAGAAGGCCTGACCTATCCGGCGATGCCGATGGAAGGAGGGATGCCGAACTACTTCACCATCAACGGCAAGGCGTACCCGGCCACCGAAACCATCGACATGAAAGTTGGCGAGACCCTCAGGGTCCGCTTCATCGGCTCGAACACCGTCGGCATCCACCCGATGCACATCCACGGCGGCCCGTTCACCGTCGTCGCCCGCGACGGTGAATCCCTCGCCGAAGACCAACAATTCAAAGCCGACACCATCAACATCGGGCCCGGTCAACGCTACGACGTGATCTGGGAGGCGCTGGAGCCCGGCAAGTGGCTCATCCACTGCCACATCAACCACCACACGACCAACAACAACGTCGAGACCGACGGCGCCGGCGGGCTCACGATGATCATCAACGTCACCGAGTAGACCCTACTGATGACCTATGTGATCGCACTGCCCTGCGTGGACGTCACCGACCGCGCCTGTCTGGACGAGTGCCCGGTGGACTGCATCTACGAGGGCGACCGGATGCTCTACATCCATCCCGACGAATGCGTCGACTGCGGTGCCTGCGAGCCCGTCTGCCCGGTCGAAGCGATCTACTACGAAGATGACCTCCCCGACGAGTGGGCCGACTACTACACCGTCAACGTCGAGTTCTTCACCGAGCTCGGTTCACCCGGCGGTGCCGCCAAGACCGGTGTTCTCGGTCTCGACCACCCCACTGTCGCTGCCCTCCCGCTGCAGCACCCGCGCGGCCTCGACTGACCCACCCCACCCCGAAGGACACCCATGACCGCCACCCTGCTCATCCTCGGCGCCGGACCCGGCACCGGCCGCGCCCTCGCACACACCTACGCCGCCGAAGGCTGGAACGTCGCCCTCGTCGCCCGCCGATCCGACCCGCTCACCGCTCTGGCCGACAGCATCCGCCGCAACGGCGGCGAGATCGCCGCGTTCCCCGCCGACATCACAAACCCGCACGAGCTGCGCACGGTCATCGACCAGGTGCGCGAGCGGCTCGGGCGGATCGACGCGATCGCCTTCACCGCGGCCTCCGACGACGGATTCGTCCCGGCGGCAGATCTCACCAGCGAACAGGCCCGCACCTTCGCGGACCTGTTCCTCTACCCGCTGATCACCACCGTTCAACTCACCCTGGCGGACCTCCGAGGTAGCGAGCACGGTGCGATCTTCTACGTCAACGGCGCCAGCGCCCTGGGCGCACCCGCCGGGATGAGTGGTCCCGCCCCGGCGATGGCCGCCGCCCGCAACTACCTCGCTACCCTGCGCGATGAGCTCGCCGGCGATGTGTTCGTCGGGGCAACCTTCGTCGCCGCGATGATCGAGGGCAGCGCCGCCGCGGACGCCGCCGCCGAATGGAACGCGGACGGCAGCTTCCCCAGCATCGACGCCGCCCAGATCGCCGGCTCCATCTGGGACCGGCATCAGCACGGCGGGGCCTTCGAGACACTGCTCCCGTGAGCTGCTAGCCGCGCTCAGCGGTGCCGGACCAGGGCCGACTCGTCCTCGGTGAGGTGCGCGGTCTCGACCTGGAAGGTCGAGTGCTGGATCGACACCGGGAAGTGCCCGGCCACGCATTCGCGGACCTCGTGCAACACCTCTGCGGCATGCCCATCGGTGAAGCACTCGTCCTCGACCACGATGTGGGCGGTTAGGGTGGGCAGGCCCGTCGCGACCGTCGACGCGTGCAGGTCGTGTACGTCGGTGACGTGCTTGAGCTCGAGGATATGCCGGCGCACCTCGTCCAAGTCGAGCCCGGCGGGGGTGAACTCCATGAGCACCCGGGTGGTGTCACGCATCAGGATGATCGCGCGCGGCACGATCAGCCCGGCGATCAGGAGGCCCGCTATCGCGTCGGCCTGCTGGAAGCCGGTCGTGGCGATCACGATCGCGGCCACGATCACTCCGAGGGAGCCGAGTGCATCGTTGATCACCTCCAGGAACGCGGCACGCATGTTGAAGTTCGCGCCGCGGCTCGACGACAAGATCACGATCGCCACGACATTCGCGGCCAGTCCCACGATGCCGAACACGAGCATCTCGCCGGCGGCGACCTCCGGCGGCTCGAACAGACGCCGGATGCCCTCGATGGCGGCGTAGGTGCCGACCACCAGCAGCAGCGCGGCCTGTCCGAGCGCGGCGATCACCTCGATCCGCCGGAACCCCCAGGTCCGCTTCGGGTTGGCCGGCCGCAGCATCAAGGTCGCGGCGATCAGCGCGACCAGCAGTCCGGATGCGTCGGTGATCGCGTGGGCGGTGTCCGTCAGCAGCGCCAGGCTGCCGGTGACGACAGACCCGATCGCCTGCGCGACCACGATCGTCGTCGTCAGACCAAACGCGATCCACAGACGTGCCCGGTGATCCCCAGGCGCTCCCGCCTCGCTCGCCGGCGCACCGTGATTGTGACCCGCACCCATGTCCTGCTCCCTCACTTGGTCAGTGACCAACACTCTTGGTCGGTGACCAAGCTACTACAATGTTGGTCACTGACCAACCCCGAGGAGAACCCTGTGGCCGACCGACTGTCCCGCCGCGACGTCATCCACGCCGCCCTGCTCCTGCTCGATCGCGACGGAGCGGACGCCATCACCCTCCGGGGGATCGCCCGACACCTCGACGTCCACCTCAACTCGGTGTCACTGCAGGTGGGAAGCAAGGCGCGCCTGCTCGACCTGATGGCCGACGCCATCCTCGGCGAGCTCTCCTTCGACGACCTCCCGCACCCGCCGATCGACCGGGTCAAGGAGATCTTCCGCCGCTACCGTCAGGTCCTGCTGAACCACCGCGACGGCGCGCACCTCGTCTCGGGCACGCGGGTCTCCGAGACCAACACCCTGCGCCTGGGGGAGGCGGTGATCGCCGCGCTGCTCGATGCCGGCGTCGACCCCGACCTCGCGGTCACCACCTTCTGGAGTCTCAACTACCTCGTGGTCGGCCTCGTCCACGAAGAGCAGACCACCCCTGAGGACGGCGCCCACCGTTTCGAGCAGGAACTCGCCTCGCATTCGTTCCCCGCCCTGACCAGCGTCCGCGATCTCTTCCTCGGCGACAACGTCGCCGCGCACCTCGAATTCGGCATGGATGCTCTGCTGCATCGCGCGCGTCATCTCGACTGAGCATTCTCGTCAGCTGCCGGCCGCGCCCTCCATATGAAATAATCTGCGTATGGATGCAGATAACAAGACGTGCGGTCGCGACCCCGACAGCCTGTACGTCGAGCTCGCCGTCGAGGTCTTCACCATGCTCGCCGACGCCACCCGCGTGCGGATCATCCTCGCGCTGGACGGGGCGGGGGAGCTGTCCGTGAACCACATCGCCGACATCGTCGACAAGTCCCCGGCCGCCGTCTCCCAGCACCTGGCCAAGCTGCGCCTGGCCCGCATGGTCACCACCCGGCAAGACGGCACCCGCGTCTTCTACGCCCTCGCCGACGAACACGCCCGCCAGCTCGTCACGGACGCGATCTTCCAAGCAGAGCACTCCCTTGGCGGCACCGTCCCGCACCACCACACCGAAGCCGACACCACCCGACCCGGGCCGTCATGATCACCGTCCTCCGCAACGGCACGTACCGGGCGCTGTTCTTCGCCCAGGTCATCGCCCTGGTCGGCACCGGGCTGCTCACCGTCGCCCTCGGACTGCTCGCGTTCCAGATCGCCGGCGACGCCGCCGGATCGGTGCTCGGCACCGCGCTGACGATCAAGATGGTCGCCTACGTCGGCGTCGCACCCCTGGTCGCAGCGCTCGTGGACCGGCTCCCCAAAAAGGCCGTCCTGGTCGGCGCCGACGCGGTCCGACTCGCGATCGCGCTCACCCTGCCCTTCGTCCAGGACACCTGGCAGATCTACCTGCTCGTGTTCGTGCTGCAATCCGCGTCTGCGACCTTCACCCCCGCGTTCCAATCGCTCATCCCGAGCGTGCTGCCCGACCTCCAGCAGTACACCCGTGCGCTCGCGCTCTCCCGCCTCGCCTACGACCTGGACTCGATCCTCAGCCCTGTCATCGCCGCAGCCCTGCTCACCGTGATCAGCTACAACAACCTGTTCATCGGCACCGCGCTCGGTTTCGCAGCCTCCGCCACCCTCGTCCTCATCGCCCGCCTCCCCGCTCACGTCCCGGAGGCGATCACCGGTACCTTCTGGGAACGGCTGCCCACCGGCCTGCGCGTCTTCGCCCGCACCCCCAGCCTCCGCTTCCTGATGGCCGCTAACATCGTCGTCGCAGCCGGCACCGCGATTGTCCTGGTCAACTCCGTCGTCTACGCCAAGGGCGTGTTCGGCCTCGATGACTCCGCGCTCGCCCTCGCGCTCGGCGCGTACGGTGTCGGGTCCCTCGTCGTCGCGCTGAACGTCCCCTGGATCGTGGACAGAATCGGAGTGCTCCGCACCATGAGCATCGGTGCTTGGCTCCTCGTCGCCGCCATGGGCGCCGCTGTCGCCATGACGGTCGTCGCGGTATCGACGGGGGAGGGGTGGTGGGCGCTGCTCGCCACCTGGGCGCTCCTCGGAGCCAGCACATCACTGATCAATACCCCCTCGTCGCGGCTTCTCGCCGACGCATCCACCCCCGCCAACCGCAACCTGGTCTACACCGCTCAGTTCGCCCTGTCCCACGGCTGCTTTCTGATCAGCTACCCGATCGCCGGATGGCTCGGCGCCATCGGCCTGCCGATCGCCGCCATCGCGCTCCTCGGACTCGCGATCCTTGGCGCGATCGCCGTCACCGTCCTCCACAGAACCGCCCTTTCCGCCGCGCACATAGACGAGGCGGTAGTGCAGCGGAGGCTCTAAATGGCCTTGATCGAGGTGGTCCTCGAGGCTTATTGCGACTGAGAACTACTGGGCCGGGGTTGGACATCTTGTAGCGGATTACAGCGACAACGACGACAAGGAATTGGGTAGATGACCACTTACGACCGGGCGGCGGCGAGCGACGACGGCGACCTGAGCCCGATAAAGCTCGCGGAGGTGTGCGAGGCGCTCATCGCCGCATGGCACGAGGATTCGGCTCAGTCCGGTGCCGGCGCAGCACCGGACTCGGCATCCGCGCTCGACGCCCGTGCGATCGTGCAGGCGTTCCCGGAGAACCGGCCGCGGAACCTCGAGTACGCCCATGGCCAGATGGCGGGCAACCTGGTCAACGCGATCGTGCTGCAGCTGCGGTCCGTGGTGACGTTGCTGCGCGCTGAGCCGATGATTCCTCTGGGTGTTTGGCCGCTGGTGAGATCGGAGCTCGAGTACGCCGGTCGAGTCGCGTGGCTGCTTGAGCCGCTCCCGGAGGCGGAGGCGGGCACCCGCAGGGTCGCACGTGAAATGCTCGATCACCTGGCGGCGATACAGCGGCAGCGGTTCACAGCCGGCAAGTGGGACAAGCCCCGGGCGAAGCAGTTCAAGGGCAAGCGCGACGAGCTCCTCGCCCGCATCCGTGAGCTCTTCGACGACGTCGACACTCCTCTGGACAACCCGCAGCAGATTGACGAGTGGCGGATCGGCGGCGAGCCGATGCTGCCCCTGGGCAAGTCGATCGGTCTCTTTCTCGAGCTCCACATGACCGGGGCCGCAGCGCTGTACGACGTGCTCTCCGACAACACGCACCCCTCGGTGATCTCGCTCGCCTTCCAGTCCACAACGAGGGATGAAGACGGGATCACGTCAACCGACTACCCCGCGATCCCGCGGGTGATCAACTTCCAGGTGAGGCTGGGGTGCCTCTTCGCCTACAACGCCGCGCTGCTGATCCTGCGTTACTTCGGGTACTCGTCGCCGGCGTTGGATCAGTGGGCGGCGGCCGCGCCGGCTCGGTGGTTCTCCGGGTCGTGAGTGTCTGGCCGCACAGTGGGTGGGCCTCGTCGACGAGGACAGGGACGCTTCACGGTTCGGGAGCCGCGCGGCCGATATTTCTTAGTGAAGGTGCTCACGATCGAACGGGAGAGCGACATGGACGAGTACGTGGTGATGCAGGCGAGGAAAGAGCCCTCGCGGGTGGCGTGTTGGGAGGAGGACAGGGCCGGGGTGACGCACGGAACGCTCGTGATGCGGTGGATCGACGACCAGGATCTCTACCTCGAGCACGTCGAGGTCGATGAGGCTTGGCGCGGGAAGGGTGTAGCGACGCGACTGCTCGATATGGCGCTGGCGACGTACCGGCTCTCCGGCGAGCAGCTGACCGTTCGCACTCACTCGGCGACCGGGGAGATGGATGCCCTGCTGGCGTCGGCGCGACGTCGGCACCCGGAGTTCCGGTTTATCGCGATCGGCGACGACGACGACGAGTAATCCGCGTCTGCAGGCAAAGAGAAAGGGCACCCGTCCGGAGCCAACTCAGATGCGGATTGTCAGATACACAACTGGGAGGGCGGCACCACTGCGAACAGAGGATGCTCTACGGACGGGTGCCCAGGCCTCGATGCTACCGGGTGGGCGTCGAGGGGATCAGGCGGAGATCGCCAGGGTGGCGTCGGCGGGCTGCAGCGCGAGGATGCGCTGCGCCTTGGTCTCTTCGATCTCGCGGGGGAGTTCGCCCTTGCGTGCGCCCGAGCGTCCGTAGAGCAGGATCTTCACCCCGGTCTTGGACACGCCCGCCTTCTCCGCGATGCCCAGGACGGTCATGCCGCCGGCCATCAGCTGACGGACGTGCTCGCGGACGGGTTCGGCGGGGACGCGAGGAGCTTGCTCGCCGATGCCGGCTTCGCGGCGCCGGCGGCGCTCTTCGGCGAGGGAGGCGTCGGCGCAGGAGATCTCTGCGGGGCAGGTCTCCCGGTCTTTGCATCCCAGCTGATACCCGTAGGCGGTGCCGTGGTGCTCGAGGGGGATGCT
Organism: Microbacterium sp. CCH5-D1; assembly: GCF_001557335.1. NCBI lineage: Bacteria > Bacillati > Actinomycetota > Actinomycetes > Micrococcales > Microbacteriaceae > Microbacterium > Microbacterium sp. CCH5-D1. Next base: position 8,657 of record NZ_LSJW01000295.1, on the reverse strand, counting down.
TTCGGCGCGGCGCTGTTGCATCCAGATCCGGTGATACTCGCGGCCCGCTTCGATGCACTCGGGACGGTCGCAGCCGCGAGCTCGGCAGGCGTTCGTGCCGTGCGGCTGCAGCTGACGGGGTTTGCTGATGCGAGGCGCACGAGGCGGCCGCGGTGCGCGGGGCTTGGCCGGTGCCGGAGGCTTCTGCTGGTCGACCTGCGCGAGCGTGTCGGTCGCCGCTTGGTGCTGGATGGTGGCGGCGTGCAGCGCGTTCTCGATCGCGCCGCTAACAGACAGGCCGGTGCCGGAGGCGATCGTCGCGGTCTTGAGTGTCGAGGCCGCGGCTTTCAGGTGAGCGCGGGCCGCGTCCCGTCGCTCCTGCCACTGGGCGAGCTCTGCGACGTGACGATCGAGGTCGCGTCGGTACTGGGCGAGATCCTCCCGACGCTGCGCCTGCATGTCTGCCGGCAGCTGCGCGATCGCCTCGGTCGCCTCGGCGAGCCACTTGTGCCCGGGGTGGGGGCGCTGCGGCCGGGATGTGCGAGCGGGCTGCTGTGCGGCGGCCGGCTTCGGCCGGGGCGACGTCGTGGTTCCCGCGGCGCGAGGCCGGGTCGCCGTCTTCGTTCGCGCCGCCGCCTTCGGCTGTGCAGCTGCTCGTCGTGCCTTGCGGGCGGCGATCTGGTCGCGGTGGCGGATGCTCTCTTTCTCGGCGGCGTCGCGCTCGAGGATCTCGGCCAGCGGCACGCCGGCGTCGATGAGCTTGGCGAAGGTGAAGTCGCCGCAGTAGCGGCTGTGCACCGCACGGCAGGGCAGGACGGCCGGGCACGCCGCGGTGCGGCAGCCGAGACGATAGCCGTCCGGGGTTCCGTGCGGAAAGGTGTCGGTGAGGAGATCGAGGGTCGACATCGGTGGTGTCCTCTCAGTGCAGGTCGTGCTCGATGAGCAGGCCGAGGGCGTCGGCGATGGTCCGCAGTCGGTAGCCGCGCCGGCCGTGCTCGACGTGGCCGAAGATGTTGATGAACTCGAGCTCGCCGCTGGCGTCGTCGAGGTAGGCGATGGTGTGGACGTCGGCGGCGTCGAGGTACTGCCAGCCGTATCGGTCGGCAGGGGTGTCGACCCGCGACTGAATCCACCGGACGATGACCGCCCCGAGTGGGCCGTCCGCGTTGGCGCGGGGGGAGTGGGGCGCGTTGGGGACCATGGCGTCGACACCGCGGGGGCCGAGCTCGCCGGGCAGCAGGTCGAAGCTGTCGGGGTCGAGATCAGCGAACAGGTCGGTGTAGTTGGTGCCGGTCTCGTCGCTGATGCGCCGGAGGGTGAGGCTCATGTCGGTCTCCTGGGTTATCGAGTGCTCGGGCAGCGGGTCAGCGCCTCGTCGAGGGCGCTGAGGTCGGCTGCGGAGATCTCGAGGGCGTAGGTGTCGGTGACCTCGAGGTAGCGGGTTGCGTAGGTGCAGGCCGCGGCGCCGGTGGGCAGCCATTCACTCGGGGTGCTGTCTCCCTTCACCTGGTTGGCGGTGGTGGCCTGCAGGTTGGCGGGATCGTTCGCGAACTGCGTGCGCTGCTCGGTCGTCCAGCTGGCGGCGCCGGATGACCAGGCGACCGCGAGAGGGAAGATGTGGTCGATCTGCACGGGCTGGTAGCCCTCGTTGACACGGGTGAAGGTGACCGTCTCCCCGGTGAATGGGTCGTGCAGGATGCCGGTGAGCACGACGCAGTCGTTGGTTCCGGGCTTGTGGACGACGTCGACGAGATCGCGTCCGAGGATGTCGTTGCGGGTGTCGCAGCCGTTGCGGTCGACGTCGGCCCAGCGAGGGCCGAACTCCTCCCGCGAGTACTCCTCGGCCGCGGCAGACATTGGGGAGGACTGTGCGGTTGTCGAAGTCGCCGTGGGGAGCGTGACGGGGGAGAGGCTGTCGCCGGCGTGCGGGGCCGGCCACAGCAGCAGCGCGGCGGCCGCGGCGATGCCGACGACGCCGGCGGCTGCGCCTGCGGTGCGGGTGAGCTTCATTGGGTGACCTCCCGGGTCTCACTGCATATAGGCCGGTTCCCCGGCCGTTCGCGGACGGCGAGGGTGGAGCGGCCGCGGGCCGGGGCCTGTGCCGGCCGGCTCGCGGTCGCGTGTCACTCGGGAGAGTGCTCGCCGTGTCGACGAGAACTCCCCGTCGACCTAAGTTGTGTATCTGACATGCACAACACTAGTCGGATGAGCGCGCGGGGTCAAGCCCCGATCGACGGGATGTGCTGCAGGAGATCGCGGGCAGCTTTGGGGTAGGGCGTCCGCTCGAGCGCGATCAGCTGCCGGCGCCGTTGGCGAGCGTTGCCGAGCGCCCAGGCGTAGCGGTGGTTGCCGGGGTGGCGGATCTTCTGCGTCCCGATCTCCTCGAGCGCTGTGCGCAGCCAGCTGCGGGTGTCCTCGTGTGCTCGGCGGGCTCGTGCGCCGAGGGTCACCAGGTGGCGCTCTGCGGCTTCGCAGCCCTGCTCGCCGGTGCGGATCTTCGAGAGGGTGCGTTCGGGGAGGACGAGCCCGGCGGAGGGGACGTAGTTGATCGTGCGGGCGGTGGAGCGGCCGAGGCTGACGGCGTTGGTGGCCTGGTAGATCACCCCGACGTGGCCGGGGGTGATCGTCTCGACGCGGGTGACCGATTGGCCGTCCTCATCGACGTCGGCGATCGCGCGCTGCCGCTGCAGAGGATCGGCGAAGGTGACCACCCCGCGGAGGCTGGCCGCGGCAGCCTGGCGCCAGACCTGCGCGAGGAACCAGGATTCGGCGTTCGCGGGCACGGCGTCGGTGAGCACGAAGCGGCCGAGCTCGAGCGATTCGGTGAACGGCTCGAGGTCGGGGAAGACGTTGGTGAGAACGGCTGCGCGCATGGGCACCGACAGGACGGCCACCCCGGTCAGAGGGCCGTCGTCGACGAGGGCCTCGTCGTCGGTGAACAGGCCCCACGCGAGGCGGGCGGCGGGGTAGGAAGCGCTGTAGTGGTGGCGGCACACGAACGCGCGCGCGACTGCCTCGGGGATCACTGCGACGGTGAACCGCCTGCGATCGAACCCGCCTTCGGAGGCGTGGCGCCAGGAGTGCCGGCCGAGCGTCCACCGCTGGCAGGCGGTGGACGTCGGCGACGCCGGCTGGGGCATCACGCGCTGAACGCGCGGCGGATGCTGTCGACGATCGAGTCGTCGACGTCGACGAAATCGCCCGAGGCATCGTCAAACCCGACGATCACGACGTCCCCGACGAGTGGGCGCTTCGCGATCGTGCTGGCGAGGAGGTTCATCGGCAGGCGCTGGATCAGCCCCTCCTCGTTGGCGATGAGATCGTGGCGATCGTCGAGGCTGACGGTCTCGATGTAGCCGCCGACCGCGCGCTGGTAGTCCTCGAGCTCGGCGAACGCCGCGATCGCGAGTTCACCGGCCGTCGTGATCAGCAGGCCCTTTGTGCCCGGCGCGTCGGTGGGCGCCGTGTACGTGTGATTGTGCGGGCAGTTCGCCGTGGTGGTGGCGACCGTGCAGGTGGTGCCGTCGCTGTGGGTCGCGATCCAGGCCGTGATGGTCATCTCATCCTCCTATATGTTGTGTATCTGACATCCACAACAATATCAGAACGGGGAGACATTGGCGAGCGGATGGATGAGGATTGCTGGCGCTCGGCGAGGCCAGGCCTAGCTGGGGCGGTGGTCAGTTCTCACTTGCTGTCGACATCGTCGGCGGCAGCACTCTGCGGCGAGTGCTGGGGCTCGAGGGTGGGGGCGAGGTCGGGACGGTGCTCGTCGACCCAGCGGGAGACGGTTGCCCAGTCGATGTGGTGGTCGTCGCGGGTGGACATGTGGTGACCTTACGTCGGGGGGTGGACAGCGGGGACTGCTGAGGGTTTAGGAGACTCCTGATCTGTGGTGATTCGTCACCGCTGGAAGGATGTCCTCATGCCTAAGCCGTTCCCCAAGGAGTTCCGGGACGACGTCGTTGCTATCGCGTTGAAGCGGGAGTCCTCCTTCGCGCAGATCGCGAAGGACTTCGGGATCTCTGAGTCCTGCGTGCAGCGATGGGTCAAGATCGCCGAGGTCGACGGTGGTCGGCGGCCCGGTGTCAGCTCGAGCGACGCGGTCGAGAACCGTGAGCTGCGCAAGCGGGTGAAGCTGCTCGAGCAGGAGGTCGAGATCCTTCGCCGGGCTGCGGCGTATCTGTCGCAGGCGAACCTGTCCGGCCCAAAAGGCTCTACCCGCTCGTGAGCGAACTCGCCGTCGACGGGATCCCCGTCGCGGTGACGTGTCGGGTGCTGAAGTTCGCGAAACAGCCCTATTACCGGTGGCTGCAGGCTCCCGTCTCGCGACGGGACTGGGACGATGCGCACCTGATCAACGCGGCGATCGATGTGCACGCTGACGATCCCGCGTTCGGATACCGGTTCATCGCCGACGAGCTCGCCGAGGCGGGGTTCACCGCATCGGAGAGGCGGGTGTGGCGGGTGTGCTCGGAGAACGAGATCTTCAGCGCGTTCGTCCGCAAACGACGCGGCAAGGGGCGCCTGGTCGGCCCGCCGGTGCGCGACGATCTCGTCAGGCGGGAGTTCACCGCGACCGGCCCTGACCGGCTCTGGCTCACCGACATCTCCGAGCACCCGACCGGCGAGGGGAAGGTCTATCTCTGCGCCGTGAAGGACGTCTGGTCGAACCGAATCGTCGGATACTCCATCAACGAACGGATGACGTCAGAACTCGCCGTCTCGGCCCTGCGGATGGCGATCCAGCGTCGCAACCCGACCGGCACGACCGTCCACAGCGACAGGGGCAGCCAGTTTCGTTCACGGCGTTTCCAAGCCGAACTTGACCGGCACGGCCTCGCCGGTTCGATGGGCAGAGTCGGCGCGGCCGGCGACAACGCCGCGATGGAATCCTTCTTCGCTCTGCTACAGAAGAACGTGCTCAACAGCCACCGCTGGTCCACCCGAGACGACCTCCGCCTCGCGATCGTGACCTGGATCGAGCGGACCTACCACCGGCGTCGCCGGCAACGTGTCCTCGGCAAGTTGACGCCCGTCGAGTTCGAAGCCATCATGACCAAACCGGCCGCATCCGCGGCCTAACAAGAAGAGTCACCAAGACCTTCAGCAGTTGTCGGCGGCGCTCGAAAACTGGACAGTTTCGGCGCTCGAAAAGTGAACACTCAACGATTGGAGTGTGATCACTTTGGAGGACTGGGCGCTGATCCGGAGGCTGGCTGCGGAGGGGGTCTCGAAGGCGCAGATTGCGCGGCGGTTGGGGGTGTCGCGTACGACGGTCTACGCGGCGTTGGGGTCTGATTCGCCGCCGAAGTACGGGCGGACGCCGACGGCGACGTCGTTCACGCCGGTCGAGGAACGGGTGAAGGAGTTGCTGCGCCAGACGCCGGACATGCCGGCGACGGTGTTGGCGGAGCGGGTCGGCTGGGAGGGGTCGATCCGCTGGTTCCGGGAGAACGTGAAGCGTCTGCGTCCGGAGCAGCGTCGCATCGATCCCGCGGACCGTCTTGTCTGGGAGCCGGGGGATGCCGCGCAGTGTGATCTCTGGTTCCCGCCTCGGCGGATCCCGCTGGAGGACGGTTCATCGAAGATGTTGCCGGTTCTGGTGATCACCGCCGCGTATTCGAGGTTCGTCGCCGCGCGGATGATCCCGACTCGGAAGACGGAGGATCTGCTGCTGGGCACGTGGGAGCTGCTGCAGCAGATCGGCGCGGTTCCGCGCCGCTTCATCTGGGACAACGAGCCCGGCATCGGCCGCGGCCCGCGCCGGGCGGAGGGCGTCGCGTCATTCATGGGCACCCTCGCGGCGAAGCTGGTGCTGTTGCCTCCTCGAGACCCGGAGTCGAAGGGCATCGTTGAACGCCGTAACGGCTGGTTCGAGACGTCGTTCATGCCCGGCCGATCGTTCACGTCCCCGGCGGACTTCAACACCCAGTTCGCGCACTGGCTCGCAACCGCCAATGTCCGGACGGTCCGGACGTTGAAGGCGTCGCCGGCGTCGGGATTGGACGCGGATCGGGCGGCGATGCTGCCGTTGCCGCCGGTCCCGTTGCACCTGGGCTGGCGGAACCGGGTCCGGCTCGGGCGGGACTACTACGTCCGCGTCGACACGAACGACTACTCCGTCGATCCCCGCGCCGTCGGGCGGCTCGTCGACGTCAGCGCGGATCTCGACAGCGTCCGGGTTCGCGTGGACGGCCGGTTGGTCGCGGAGCATGAGCGGGTCTGGGCGCGCGGGATGACGATCACCGACTCAGTGCATGTGGCTGTCGCGAAAACCCTGCGGGAGCAGTTCCGGGCCCCGCGTCCCGTCGCGGTGGGCGATGACCTCACCCGGGATCTGTCCGACTACGACCGCGCGTTCGGGATCGGAGGAACACTCTGATGGCGAAAGGGCAGACCGAGACGGTCAAGCAGCTCACCCACCTCGCCGGCGCGTTGAAAGCCCCACGGATCCTCGAAGCCGCTGAACGTCTCGCGGAACAGGCACGCACCGCGGGATGGTCGTTCGAGGACTACCTCGCCGCCGTCCTGGAACGCGAAGTGTCCGCCCGCAACGCCTCCGGCGCCCGGTTACGCATCCGCGCGGCCGGGTTCCCCGCAGTCAAGACCATCGAGGACTTCGACTGGGACCAGCAGCCCACCATCCGGCAGCAAGTCGCCCAACTCGCCTCCGGAGCGTTCCTCCACGAAGCCCGCAACGTCGTTCTACTCGGCCCGCCCGGCACCGGGAAGACCCACCTCGCCACCGCGCTCGGCGTCATCGCCGCCCACCAGGGCCACCGGGTCCTGTTCGCGACCGCGACCGACTGGGTCACCCGCCTGGGCGACGCGCACCGGCAAGGCCGGCTGCCGCACGAACTCGCCAGGCTACGCCGTTACGGGCTGATCATCGTCGACGAGGTCGGCTACCTCCCGTTCGAGCAGGACTCCGCGAACCTGTTCTTCCAACTCGTGTCGTCCCGCTACGAACAAGCCTCGCTCGTGTTGACGTCGAACCTGCCGTTCTCCGGCTGGGGCACCGTGTTCGGAGACCAAGCCGTCGCCGCCGCGATGATCGACCGCATCGTCCACCACGCCGACGTCATCACCCTCAAGGGCGCCAGCTACAGGCTCCGCGGCCGCGGTATCGACAGCCTCCCCAGCACCCGCCCCGACATCACCGACCCGCCTGACTAGACTGCCCGCAACCGTTCACTTTTCGAACGCCAGAAGCGTCCAGAATTCGAGCGCCGCCGACAGCAGTCCCGCGGCGGGGTGCGGGTTGCTGGCGCCGCTGCGTTGCGGGGAGTTGGGGATCTCACCATCCCCGGATGCGGTCTTCGACGTAGCGGGCGAACGCGGCTCGTTGTGCGCCCGTGAGGTTGCGCGCGGCCGTGGTCAGCGCCTCGATGTGGTGCTCCTGTCGCGCGTCAGAATGTTTGGCAGGGGTAGTTGGTTGCTGATGCAACGCCCCAGCTGAAAGGTCTGAATGTCATGAGTCGTCCACCGACGATCCCCGCGGAGAAGAAGCTCCGCATCGTGTTGTCCGTGTTGCAAGGCGAGATCATGATCGCCGAGGCAGCCCGCCGGGAGAAGGTTTCCGAGCAGGCCATCGGGAACTGGAAGCGGCAATTCCTTGAGGGTGGCAAGGCCGGGATCGAGGCGGGCAAGTCCAAGCCCACTTCCCGGGAGCAGCAGCTCGAGAGGGCCGCTTGGGCCCTTCTCGGACCTTGAGGTGATCCGCACCGAGGCGGGCATGTCGACTTCGAGGTTCTGTGAACTGATCGACATGCCCGAACGCACCTGGCGGCGCTGGCAGGCCAAGGCGAAGATCGACCGGCCGCCGAAGGGCCCGTGGCCGCAGCCAGCCCGAGTCGCTGTCCGTGACGTCGTCATCGCTCACGCGGCCGCGCATCCGGCGTGGGGGCATCGGAAGATCTGGGCGATGACCCGTCATGACGGGCACCGGGTCTCCCAGGCGACCGTGCTGCGGTTGCTGCGCGACGAGGGCCTGATCCTGGAAGCGAACTACCAGCGGGAACGCCGCAAGCTCGCCGAGCGCCGCAAGGCCGCGTTCGCGAAAGAACCGACCGGGCCGAACCAAGTCTGGCAGCTCGACTTCTCCGAGTACGAGACCACCACCGGCGGGACGTGGCGGATCGCGTCATGCCGGGACTACTGGGCCAAGTACGAGTTCGACGCGCACGTGTCTCCGACGGCGAACATGCACGACGCCGTCGCCGCCGTCGAGCTCGCACTCGCCGAGGCGGAGATGCTGCTCGGTCACCCGCTGGTCGACGACTGTCAGATCGACGAAGCCACCGGCGAGCTGCTGCCGGTCGTGACAATCGTCACGGACAACGGCGGCCCATTCCGCTCAGCCACGTTCGAGCTGTTCATCATGCGCCACCCCGAACTCAAGCACGTCCGCACCCGGGTTCGCACGCCCGGGCAGAACGGGTCACGGGAACGCGGCTTCGGCACTTTGAAATACGAATGGCTGTTCCGCGAAGAGATCGTCGACGGCCTCGCCCTCGTCGATCAGATCAACGCGTACCGGCAGGACTACAACCACGTCCGCCCGCACGAGGCGATCGCCTGGAACCGACCCGCCGAGGTCTACGTCGGCCTGGCCGACCCCACCATCCCCAACTTCGAAACCGAAGAAATCCTGCCAACTACTTGACGCGAGACAG
>NZ_LSJW01000294.1:0-15484 GCF_001557335.1 Microbacterium sp. CCH5-D1 | reverse complement strand
GCACCCCGCGCCTTGGCGGTGGCGATCCCGTCGGCGATCTGGTCACCGACCCGGCGCCGGGGGTTCAGCGAGGTCGCCGGGTCCTGGAACACCATCTGGATGCCGGTGAGCGCGAGCCCCCGCCGCCGGATGCCGAGCGGGGCGACCGGAGCATCCCGGAAGAGCACGGTCCCCGCGGCGATCTTCTCGATGCCGACCACGGCACGGGCGAGGCTGGACTTGCCGCTGCCGGACTCACCGACGAGCGCGACGGTCTCCCCCGCGGCCACCCGGATCGACACGCCGTTCACGGCGATCACCGGCGGGTTGCCCGGGTAGCGCACGACCACGTCCTGCGCATCGAGGACTGCGACCTCACTCATCTGCGGCCTGCCCTTCCGGTGCCTCATCGATGCGCGAACCCGGGAGGGCCGCGAGCAGCATGCGCGTGTACTCGTGCTGCGGATCGCGGAACAGGGTCTCGCGATCGGCGAGCTCCACGATCCGGCCGTCCTTCATCACGGCCACCGTGTCGGCGATCGCGCTCATCACGCCGAGGTCGTGCGTCACGAGGAGCACTGCCAGGTTCCGCTCCACGGCGAGGTCTCGCAGCAGCTGGAGGATCCCCGCCTGCACGGTCACGTCGAGCGCGGTGGTGGGCTCATCCGCCAGCAGCACCTCGGGGTCACAGGCGAGGGCGCAGGCGATCGCGATGCGCTGACGCTGGCCGCCGGAGAACTGGTGCGGATACCGTTTCAGCGCCTCCGTCGGATTGGGCACCTGCACGGTCTCGAGCAGTTCGACGGCGCGTGCCCGCGCCGCAGCACCCTTGAGCCCGAGATGCACGCGCATGTGGTCGGTGAGTTGACGACCGACGGGCAGCTGCGGGTGCAGCGACGCCGACGGATCCTGAAACACCATGGCGATCCGCTTACCACGCACCGTGTTGAGGGAGCGGCGCTTCAGGCCCACCAGCTCCTCCCCCGCGAGCAGGATCGATCCCCCGACGCGCGCCTGACGCGGCAGCAGCCCGAGCACGGCGAGCGAGGTGAGGGTCTTGCCGGAACCGGACTCCCCGGCGAGGCCGTGGATGCGGCCGGCCTCGAGCTCGAGCGAGACGCCCTTCACGAGCGGGCGCCCGATGTCGATGGTCAGATCACGGATGCTGAGGGACGAGTTTCCCTGCGCCGAGGTCATGCGGCCACTCCCGTCGCCGACGCCTTGTGCTCCGCCGCCTTCTCGTGCGTGATCTCGGCGGTCGGGTCGAGCACGTCGCGCATCGCATCTCCGAGGAAGTTGAACGCCAGCACCACCGTGAGGATCGCGAGGCCGGGGAAGACTCCGAGCCACCAGGCGTCGAAGTTCTGCATCGCTCCGGAGATCATCGACCCCCACTCGGCCGTCGGCGGCTGGGCGCCGAGGCCCAGGAAGGAGAGTCCCGAGAGGAGCAGGATCGCCGCACCGATGTCGAGCGTCGCGAGCACCAGAACCGGACCGGCGATGTTCGGGAGGATGTCGACGAACAGCGTGCGAGCCGGCGAGTGGCCGAGCAGGCGACCGGCGATCACGTAGTTCTGCCCGCGCAGGCCCAGCACGATGCTGCGGGTGACGCGGGAGTACTGCGGCCACGACACCACGATCGCCGCGATCACGGCGTTGAACAGCGACGGCCCGAGGGAGGCGGCCACCACCATCGCGAGGATCACGGTCGGGAACGCCATGAACAGATCGGTGATGCGCATGAGGGTCTCGTCGACCCAGCCGCCGAAGTATCCGGCGAGCGCGCCGATGAGCGTGCCGATGATCATGGCCGCGATCACGAGCATGAGCGCGAGCGGCAGGCTCACGGTCGCACCGGTCATCAGACGCGAGAAGATGTCGCGGCCGTTGCCGTCGGTGCCGAGGAGCGTGTCGATGCCCGGTGCCTGCAGGCGCGGCAGCACCTGCGCGTTCGGCGGGTACGGCACCCACCACTGCGCGGTGAAGGCGACGATGATCCACGCACCGGCGATCACGGTGCCGATGATGCCGAGCGGGGTGCGCCAGGCACGCGGCCAGCGGAAACGGAAGCGTCCGGCAGGGGTCGCTGCAGCGATGCGGCTCATGCGATCCTCACTCTCGGGTCGAGCACGCCGTAGAGCAGGTCGACGATGAAGTTGATGAGGAGGTAGATGACGCCGACCACGAGACCGACGCCCATGATGCCGGGCAGGTCGAGGTTCGCGGCGGAGTTGTAGGCGTAGGTTCCCAGGCCCGGCCACGCGAAGACCGACTCGACGAGCACCGTGCCGGAGAGCAGGGCACCGAATGCGACGCCGACAACCGTGAGGATCGGCAGCGAGGCTCCGCGCAGCACGTAGTCGAGGATGACGCGCGTGGCCGGGAGTCCCTTGGCGCGGGCGGCTCGCACGTAGTCGCTGCCGAGCACCTCGAGCACCGAGGTGCGGATGAAGCGGGTCAGCAGGCCGATGGTCACGAGCGAGAGCACCATGACCGGGAGGGCGAGGTGCGCAAGGGCATCGAAGAAGCCGACCGCGTCGCCGTTCAAGAGGTAGTCGACCGTGTAGAGCCCGGTCACGCGCGGGGGTGGCGTGATCGACGGCGAGATGCGGCCGGAGCCCGGCGCGATGCGCAGCTCGAGGAAGAACACGTAGAAGCTGACGAGCGCCAGCCAGAAGGTCGGGACGCTGAGGCCGACGAGCGTCACGACGCGGATGACCTGGTCGGTGACGAGTCCGCGGCGGTAGGCCGCAAGAGTGCCGAGCACGATGCTGACGGCGAGGCTGACGATGATCGCCCCGATCGCGATCTCGATCGTCGCGGGAACGGCGGTGGCGAGGTCGCTGGTGACCGGGCGTCCGGTCACCAGCGACGTGCCGAGGTCTCCGCGCAGGAGGTTCCCCATATAGATGAAGTACTGCACGAACAGTGGCTGGTCGAGTCCGTTCGCCTTGATGAACGCCTCGCGCGTCGCGGGGTTCTGCGACGCGCCCTCACCGAGCGCTGCCGAGACCGGGTCTCCCGGCACCAGGTTGGTGAGCGCGAAGGTGACGATCGTCACGCCCACCAGCAGGAGCAGGGAGGTGCCGGCCCGCCGCAGCAGGTACCCGACGAGAGGCGAGCGGCGCCGCTGCGCCTGCCTCTGCACGGCCACTGTCGTCATGAGTCGTCCGATCAGCCGGCGGGCGTGATCTCGGCGATGTCCATCTCCCACACGGAGTTGTACACGGCGCCCTTCACGCTGTCGGCAGACGAGATGTTGCGACCGGGGACGATGAGCGGGACGAAGGGACCCTCGGCCTGCATCGCCTCGGCGAACGCGGTGAACGCGGACGTGCGCTGCTCGGAGTCGGTCGCTGCGGCAGCACCGGCGGCGATGCCCGCGATCTCCGGGTTGGCCTCGGCCGCCCAGCCGGCACGGAGGCCGACCTTCAGACCCGGAGCGAAGGGCAGGAAGTTCGCCGAGTCGGCGTAGTCCGGGCCCCAGAACCACAGGCCGAAGCCCTCGGTGCCGTTGACGTAGGCGTCGAGCTCGGTCGCGAACGGCGCGGGGGCGAGGTCGACCGTGATGCCGGCGTCTTCGAGCTGGGCCTGCACGCGCTCGGCGAGGGGGGTGAACTCCACGCCGCCGACCGGGTAGTCGTTCGGGAACTGCAGCTTGAGCGTCTGCCCCGTGTATCCGGCCTCGGCGAGTGCGGCCTTGGCCTTGGTGAGGTCCTGCTTCACACCGCTGTCGAGCGCGCCCTCGAACCCGGGAGGGATGACCCCGGTCGCCTGGACGGAGCCGGCACCGGCCAGCTCCAGCAGTGCGTCGTAGTCGAGTGCGTAGCGGATCGCCTCGGCGATCTTGACGTTCGCCAGGTCGCCGCCGGCGGCACCCTGGTTCAGCAGCAGGAAGATGGTCTGACCGGAAGGAACGGAGTCGACGGTGATGTCGTCGCCGAGACCGGCGACCTGGTCGCCGTTCAGGTCCATCGCGACCATCGAGTCGCCGCCCTTGAGGTTGGCGAGCTGCGTCGCGCTCTCGGAGACGTTGCGCACGACGACGCGCTTGTAGTCCGTCGCCTCGTCGCCGTTGTACTCGTCGTTCTTGGTGAGCACGACCTGCGAGCTGAGGTCGAGGGTGTCGAGCACGAACGGTCCGGAGCCGGCGGATGCGCCGTCGAGGAACTTCTGCGCCGAGTCGGTGCCGTCGGTCGCGCCGCCGTTCTCGATCACGACATCGGAGTTGACGATGCCGAGTGCCGGGTTCGCGAGGATCGCGGGCAGCTGCAGCAGCGGGGTCTCGGACGTGAACTGGATCGTCTTGTCGTCGACCTCGGTGATGGTCAGGCCGCCGAGGAGGAAGTTGGGCTTGGCGTCTTCCATGCCCTGGATGCGCTGCAGCGAGAACACGACGTCCTTCGCCTCGATGGGCGAACCGTCGGAGAAGACGCGGTCACCCTCGAGGGTGAAGGTGAACTCGGTCGCCTCGTCGTTCTGCTCCCACGACGCGAGGCCCGGAACCGGGGTGGAGACGTCGGAGCCCTCGAAGTCGACGAGGGTCTCGTAGAGCGCCTTGGCGATCATGTTGCCGGTCGGGTCGTAGGTGTGACCCGGGTCGGTGGTCTCGATCGAGAACGCGGTGTCGATGACGAGGGAGTCGGAGCTCCCGGAAGACCCGCCGTTGTTCGCCGAGTTCCCTCCCGAGCAACCTGCGAGCGCGAGGAGCGCGACGGCTCCGAGCGCGATGACCGGCGTGATACGGCGTGACGACATGAGGGCCTCCAAGGGCGAGGAGTACATTCGGGTGAGCCGCCACCGATGTGGACGACCGTGGATCAGATTCGCATCATATGCGACGATGTGTCCAGCAAGAGCGGGTCACCTCGGCACGCTCTGTCCAGAACCTCGATTGTGGGTAACAATATGTCCAGCAAGCATGCGGAAGAGTCGAAGCTTTCTGGACGAAGTGCCGCGCCCTTGGACGAGACGGCGTACAGAATCCTCGAAGTGCTCCGTGATAACGGTCGTGTCTCGATCGCCGCCCTCGCCGACAAGGTCGGCATCTCTCGCGCGAACGCCTACACCCGCGTCGAGTCGCTCGTGCACGACGGGGTGATCACCGGCTTCAGTGCCCGCGTGGATCAGGCGAAGGCCGGGCTGTCGATCGGGGCGCTCGTGTTCGTCACGGTGATGCCGCAGGCGTGGGCGTCGTTCCGCGAACGCGTGACGGAGATGCCGGACGTCGAATGGTGCGCCATCACGACGGGCGAGCACGATGCGATGCTCCTCATCCGGGCCGTCGATGTCAGCGGCGTGCACGAGTTCTCCACCGGGGTGATCGCCCAGCTGCCCGAGGTGCGTACGGTGGTCAGCGTCGTCGTGCTCGACGAGGTGATCCGCCGCCCCTACCTGCTGCCGGGCGACCTTCCGGAACGGAGCAGCGTCACCGCACCACTGGGCATGACGCGGTGGACGCCCGCCTCGCCGGGGCGCGACACGCTTCCGCCGCGCTGACCCGCGTCAGGCCGAGATCTCCTCGCACACGCTCAGCTGCGGCAGACCGTGCATCTCGTAGTGCTCGACGAGACGGATGCCGCCGTCGACGGTCAGCTCCAGTTCACTCTCGCCGTCGCCGGTCACGACCGTGCCGTCGCTCTTGAGCACATGGACGAACGACACCCAGATCGTGTCGCCCGTGCGGGTGCCGACGAACTTGCCGAAGGTGACCGTGTCGCCCTCGTACCCGCCCCAGATCGCGCCGTCGCGTTCGAAGTACTCGAAGATGCTCGGGGATTCCGGGTCGACCGCCGAGGTCGTGGACGACACCATCCGGAATCGGCGGCCGTCGAGGGAGGGAAGGGTTGCAGTCGCAGTCACACCCTTGATTATGCCCGTCGGAACTCACCCGCAAAGTCACCCGCCCCGAGTAGTGACACCCCGCACCGCCCTGCTTAGGCTGAGCGCGAAGCGGGCTGCTCTGCTCGCTGAGAGCCGTAGGAGTGAGCATGTCCGAGCCCCAGCGTTCCAGTCTTCCGATCCCCGACCTGGCCTACACGGGCACGGTCACCTACGACGCGACCGACCCGGACACGTCGTTCCCGCCGATCACTCCCGTGCGCCCACCTGCGGGAGCTCCGAACGTGCTCGTGGTGCTCATCGACGACGTCGGCTTCGGCGCATCCAGCGCTTTCGGCGGCCCGATCCACACCCCGAACTTCGAGCGCGTGGCGGCTGCAGGGCTGAAGTACACCCGCTTCCACACCACGGCCCTGTGCTCGCCGACCCGTGCCGCTCTGCTCAGCGGACGCAACCACCACACGGTCGGCATGGGCGGCATCACCGAGATCGCGACGTCGGCCCCCGGGTACAACTCGCTGCGTCCGAACAGCTGCGCTCCGCTCGCCGAGACGCTCAAGCTCAACGGTTACAACACCGCCCAGTTCGGCAAGTGCCACGAGGTCCCGGTGTGGCAGGCGAGCGCGATCGGTCCGTTCGACGGATGGCCCACCCCCGGCAACGGCTTCGAGTACTTCTACGGCTTCATCGGCGGCGAGACCAACCAGTGGTACCCGGCGATCTACGAGAACACGACACCCGTCGAGCCGTGGGGCACACCCGAGCAGGGCTATCACTTCATGGGTGACATGACCGACAAGGCGATCGCCTGGACGCGGGAGCAGAAGATGCTCGCCCCCGACGTGCCCGCCTTCACCTACTTCGCACCGGGCGCGACGCACGCCCCGCACCATGTGCCCGCCGAGTGGGCGGACAAGTACAAGGGGCAGTTCGACCAGGGATGGGACGAGATCCGCAAGGAAACCTTCGCCCGCCAGCTCGAGCTCGGCGTGATCCCGGCCGATGCCGTGCTCACCGAGCGGAGCCCCGGCATCCCCTCGTGGGACGAGATGAGCGACCTCATCAAGCCCGCTCTCGCACGTCAGATGGAGGTCTACGCCGGGTTCCTCGCCTACGCCGACCACCACGTCGGCCGCCTGCTCGACGCCTACGAAGAGCTCGGCATCCTCGACGACACCCTCGTCTACGTGATCATCGGCGACAACGGCGCGAGTGCCGAGGGGTCGATGCACGGCACGACGAACGAGGGCTTCACGATCAACCACATGAACGACATCGAGACCGAGCAGTACGTGGCCGACCACATCGACGACATCGGCACCCCGAGCTCGTACAACCACTACGCGGTGGGTTGGGCGCACGCCATGGACACGCCGTACCAGTGGACCAAGCAGGTCGCGAGCCACTGGGGCGGCACCCGCAACGGAACTATCGTCAGCTGGCCGAACGGAGGTGTGGAGAAGGGCGGCATCCGCAACCAGTTCTCGCACGTC
Organism: Microbacterium sp. CCH5-D1; assembly: GCF_001557335.1. NCBI lineage: Bacteria > Bacillati > Actinomycetota > Actinomycetes > Micrococcales > Microbacteriaceae > Microbacterium > Microbacterium sp. CCH5-D1. Next base: position 8,171 of record NZ_LSJW01000294.1, on the reverse strand, counting down.
ATCGATGTCGCACCGACCGTGCTCGAGGCCGCCGGCATCCCCGAGCCGACGAGTGTCAACGGGGTGACCCAGCGCCCCTACGAGGGCACGGCGATGAACTACACCTTCACGGATGCCACGGCAGAGGAACGCCACGTGACGCAGTACTTCGAGATGGTCGGAAATCGCGCGATCTATCACAAGGGCTGGACGGCGGTCGCGAAGCACAAGGATCCCTGGCTCGGCTCCGACCACGGTCTCGACGACGATCGCTGGGAGCTCTACAACGTCGACGAGGATTGGACCCAGTCCCACGACCTCGCCGAGCAGGAGCCGGAGAAGCTCGCCCACCTGCAACAGCTGTTCCTCATCCAGGCAGCCCGGTTCAACGTGCTTCCCCTCGACATCCGCACCGCCGAGCGGTTCAACCCCGACCTCGCTGGCCGGCCGGTCCTCTCGCTCAGCAGCACCCAGAAGTTCTACCCCGGCATGAAGCGACTCAGCGAGAACACCACCATCAACATCAAGAACAAGTCCTGGACGGTGACCGCACAGGTGTCGGTGCCCGATTCCGGTGTGGACGGCGTGCTCATCGCGCAGGGAGGGGCGTACGGCGGCTGGTCGTTCTACACGAAGGACGGACGCCTCGCGTTCGCCTACAACCTGCTCGGCATCGACGTCGACATCATTTGCTCCGACACCGAGATTCCGGTCGGTGAGCAGGAGGTACGGGCCCACTTCGCTTACGACGGCGGTGGTCTCGCCAAGGGCGGCACGGTCTCGCTCTACGTCGGCGACGACAAGATCGGCGAGGGTCGCGTGCACAAGACGATCCCGTTCCAATTCACCTTCGACGAGACCGTCGACGTCGGCTGCGACCTGGCTTCACCGGTATCGCCCGACTACCAGGCGGTGGGCAACGCTTTCACCGGAACCCTGCACTGGGTGCGCATCGACCTCGGAGACGACGACCACTCCCACCTGATCGACGACAAGCACAAGCTCGCCGTGGCGATGCTCAAGCAGTAGCCGAACCTGATCGAGGGCGGCGTGCGATCACCGATCCCCGCCGCCCTCGATTACCTCAGGGGAGCGCTGCGCGAGCGCCACTCGTCCTCGAGGAGCGCATAGACCAGCAGCGTCGTCCATTCGTCCTTGAACCACTCGCTCTCGACCAGCCGCGCCTCACGCCGGAAGCCGAGCCTCTCGGCGACGCGAGCCGATGACGTGTTGCGCTCGTCGATTCGCGCGACGATCCGGTGCAGACCCAGTCCGTCGAATCCGAGCGCGAGCAGTGCCTCGACGGCCTCCGTCGCATAACCACGGCCGCCGACCCGCGGGTCGAAGATGTACCCGACCTCGCCGGATCGGTCGGTCTCGCTGCGCCAGAACAGCACGACGTCGCCGACCAGGGCACCGGACCCGCGCTCTTCGACGGCGAGGGACACGGCGTCGCCCTCCTTCGCGAAGTGCGTGTTCGACCAGGTCGTCGCGATGCGCTGCTCGACATCGGCGAGCGTCAACGGTGCATACGGCACATACCGCACGGCATCCGGATCCGACTTGTAGAGGTGCATCGCGACGGCATCGGACGCGGCGATCGGACGCAGGAGCAGTCGTTCCGTGCCGATCGGGTACTCGGGGTCGTGCCCTCCCTGCCCTGTCATTCGAGATCCAGAGAGAGGAGGCCCGGCAGGTGCGCCGTCCTCGCACGTACGGCGAGCAGGAGGTCGCCGTAGTCGGGTGTGATCCCCACACGAGAGGAGGCGAGCAGGTGGGTGGTCGTCTTGCCTCCGGCGCGTGCGAGTCGCAGGCGCTTGACCGGATAGGCCGGCGGGGTCAGCCAGATGCGGCTGAGCTGCGTGTACGGGTTGTCCACGCCATCGATGCGGATGCCGTGGGTGTCGATCGACACGAGGGCGGGGATCGACCGCACGAGGCGTCGGCGCTGCACAGCCCCGATTCCGAATCCGATGGCCGCGACCGCGGCGAACGGCGCGAGGAGGATCAGCGCCGAGAGCTCGCCCTCGACGAAGCCCGGCACCAGCACGAGCAATCCGACGCCGACGGCGATGACGAGGAACACGACCGCGGCGATCGTGATGCGCGAAGCCAGGCGCCGCTCCCCCGTGGCGTCGACCGTGAACTGCGTCGGAAGCTGCGCTCCGGCCCTCGCGGCCGCGACAGGGTCATCGAACACCGGCTGCGCGATCGGGTTGAGCGTCGCCATCAGCTCGTTGAAAAGCGGCCGCGTGTAGCCGGGCAGCTCGATCGTGATCTCGCGGTCACCGGTGTGCACGACCAGGGCGCGCGTCGTTCCGCTGGGCAGTCCGTTCGTGCGGTGCTCTGTGATCTTCGAGCGGAAGGCCGTCGTCGCCCTCGCGAACGTCTCACGGCTGCCGGGCTTGCCGATCTCGACCTCATGGGGGCGCACCACGATCCGGATGTTGCGGAACCAGAAGAATCCGGCGAACACGGCCACGGTCAGCGCGATCGCGACCACGAGCACCACGACGCCGCGGGTCGAGATCTTCATGGTGCCCGGCAGGAACCTCGGGAGCAGGAAGAGCGTCGCCGCGGAGAGCACTGCCGAGAGCACGACCGCTCCCACTGCCGAGCGGAGCGGATTCCGATGGAAGACCCGCTCACCGGGCACCGCTTCGGCCTGATTCAGCATTCGGACCCTCCCCCACCACCGTCGGCTCGCGTGACGCGGTTCCTACCGTAGTGCCCGGCCCTGGAGAGCACCGCGTCAGATCTGCGCAGCAACCGCCGACCGCGCGTAGAACGATGTGGCGGGTAGCGTGGGGGCATGGAGTGGATGTCCAATCCCTCGGCGGGAGCGTGGCTGCGCGAGCGGCTCGACGCAGACTACGAGACCATGCACGGGACGGTGCCCCGCGGATTCCCCGCGTACGCACGCATCTTCCATCCGGCCATCGCCCGGTCGCTGCGCGGTCGGACGATCCCGACGGCCGACGAGCTGGTGCGCATGCCCGAGCCCGCGCAGCGCGCACTCATGGCTGAGTTCGTCGACGAGCCGGTCTCCTGGGCGCAGACCGCCGCGGTCTTCGGCACGGTCCTGCATCCGCTCGCGCAGTGGCAGCGGATCGTGCGCACCCCGCCCGAGGAGGATTGGGGCGCGCGGATCGCTCCCGACGGTCGCGAGTTCACGGCCCCGATGGAGGGAGAACTCGATCCGCACCTCCTGGCGACCATCGCCGCTCACCTCGTGGACCACACCAAGACCCCCGACTCCGGGTTCGCCGCGCTGTGGGAGGGACGAGGGGGACTGCTCGGTTTCTTCGGGATCACCCCCTCACGATCCTTCCTGACGTTCTCGGACGACCCGAACCATCAGGCGATGCTCGACCGCAGCGCACGCGACCCGTTCAACAACGTCTTCCGCAGGCCCACCTGGCAGGAGGGCATCCTGTCGAGGGAGATCTCCGAAGGCCCGAGGTTCGCACTGCCCGGCCGCGACCACGTGCTGTTCTCCGCACCCCCTCGCGCTTTCGCCGATCCGGAGTGGGTGCTGCAGGTGCCGTGGCGTGATCGCCCTGCCGAGGAGCACGGGTTCCCGCCCTCGGCGCAGAGCCCGAGCCTGCTGTGGCCGGAGGACCGCTCCTGGGTCATGGTCAGCGAGGTCGACTTCGACTCCACGATCGTGGCCGGCTCCCCCGCACTGGTCGAGGCGCTCTGCGCAGACGAGCGGCTGGAAGCCCTCCCCATCCCGGAAGGCGCCGACCTCACCTGGGGCGCCGACACGGTGAACAGCTGAGCGCCCGCCGATGAGCTTCGACGCCCGCCCCCTCACCGACCCCGTCGATCCCGCGAAGGTGCGTGCCTTCGCGGCCGAGCTCCGTTCCCGACCCACCGGGGGACCTTCGGCCTCCACGATCATCGGGATCGTCGCCATCGCGATCGCCGCGGTCGTCCTGATCCCGACCCTCGTCGGCGTGGTGCTGAGCCTGGCGTCGTTCGGCGAGTCTCCCGCCGCCGCGGCGATCCCCCTCGTGCTGATCGCGCTGCTCCTGGCCGCGGTCGGGGTGATGATCTGGATGAGCGTCCGCAACGCGCGGGTGCGGCGGTACCGGCTGCACGGCTTCGCCGAGGCGAACGGCATGACCTATGAGCCGAAGGTCGCCGACCCGCCACTGCCCGGCATGATCTTCCACCTGGGGCGCGCACGGCAGGCGACTGATCTGATCAGGGGCGCCAGGCCGCGATTCGTCGAGTTCGGCAACTACCAGTACACGGTGCAGTCGGGGAAGAACTCCACGACCTATCGCTGGGGGTACGTGGCCGTGAAGCTCGATGTGCCGCTCCCCAACATCGTGCTCGACGCCAAGGGCAACAACGGATTCGGATCGAATCTGCCGGCGTCGTTCCAGAAGAGCCAACGGCTGTCGCTCGAAGGCGACTTCGACGAGCACTTCACGCTCTACTGCCCCCGCGGATACGAACGCGATGCGCTGTACCTGTTCACGCCCGACATCATGGCGCGGTTCATCGACAACGCCGCAGAGCTCGACGTGGAGATCGTCGACGACTGGCTGTTCCTGTACACGCAGCGCAAGGTCGCGACCCTCGACCCCGCCACCTGGGCCTGGTTGTTCGGCACCGTCGGAGCACTGCTGACGAAGTTCGATCAGTGGGCGCGGTGGCGCGACGAACGCCTCGCGGCCGAGACAGCGGCCACGGCGCTGCCATCGACGCCCGCACTCCCGTTCGCCCCGCCTGCGGGCATGCTCACCCCACCACCGGGCGTCGCACCGCAGGGCCGTCGCCTGAAGCGGGGAGGGACGTGGATACCCTTCATCGTCCTGGTCGCGATCGTCGGGTTCTGGATCCTGAGCAGACTGAACTGAGCTATCGCGCCGGAGCGGCGGTGGCGGAGAGCCCGAGTGTGGGGGTGGGTGCCGGCTGGGGACCGAGCTCCCACCCCATCCCCCCTCGGGATCGAAAAGAGATCCGCTCTCCCTCCGCATGACGGCTGAGCCGCCCCGCCCACGGTCAGCTGGGGACTGACGCTGCTGGGCGTATGCCCAAATGGTATACCGGCAGAGGTTGCAATATGTTGCGACTGAGACTCGACGTACCTGGCTCCGAGCTAGCGACGATCGTAGGCGGTCAAGAACAGGTCGACGGCCCTGGTCACCGGCTGCGCAGCGCCCTCCCCACCGAGAAGCCCGGCGTTCAGCGGCGCACCGACGACCAGCCAGGTGAACTCGCTCGCGAGGGCTTCCGCATCGTCGACGACCAGTCCGTGCGTATCGGAGAGTTCGGTCATCGCCTCAGCGAGATTGCGGATGTTGGTGTCCCAGCTCTGCGCCAGGTAATCTCGCGCGACCTCGGGATGAGCGGGGGCCTCAGCGACCACGAGGCGACGCATCGCCATGACCGGAGCGCTCAGCATTCCGGCGCGCATGGTCTCACCGAGCGTCACGAGCCCCGCCCGGATGTCGGGGTTCGCCTTCAGCGCTTCGAGAGCGGGTCGCATGGCGTCTCGCCCCGCGAGCGCCCAGTGTCGTACGACAGCCGCGTACAGAGCGGACTTCGAGTCGTGCTCCCGGTACAGCGACGCCTTCGAGATGCGCGCTCGCCTCGCCACCTCGTCCATGGACGCCCCGGCGTATCCGAATTCGAGGAAGACATCGCGGGCGGTGTCGAGCAGGGCATCACCGGTGAGACCGGCGGGGCGCCCTGGGGTTCGAGGCGTCGTAGTCACGCCTGAGAGTTTAGTACTTGACAGTTCCGCGCTGCGGATCTACTTTGAGTACCAGCAAGTACTAAAGGAGTCGACATGATCATTCTGGCCGTCGCCCTCGCCACGCTGGCATCGTTCATCGCGAGCGCCGCGCTGTACGCCCTGCCCCCGGTCTCGGCCGCCATCTCACGGACGAGCACACCCCGACCGGGCCTTCCGGTCGTCGCGCAGATGGCATCCGTCGTGCTTCGCAGCCTCATCGCCTCGTGCCTCGTGGCCGGTCTGATGCTCGCGGCCGGGTGGCACGGCATCGGCACCGGGGCCCTCCTCGGGCTGGCTTTGAGCGCGCTCCCCCTCACCCTGCTCATGGGCGGTGTCGTACACGAGGGCACTGCACCCTCTGCGGCGGGCATCCACCTGCTCGATTGGACCCTCAAACTCGTCATCATCGGGGCGATCGTCGGATCGTTCCTCTGATCCAGAAGGAGACTGCCATGCCCACGCCACTCGACATCACGTTCACCGCCACCCTCGGAAAGGTGCGCGAAGGCGATACCTGGACCTGCGTGCAACTCGGCGACTCCGCGACGATCTTCGGCACGCGCGGACTCGTGAAGGTCGCCGGCACCGTCGACGGCGAGCCTTTCCGGGGAGCTTTCATGGCGCTCGGCGACGGGACGCACAAGCTCCCGATCGCGGCCGCGATCCGCAAGCGCATCGGCAAGAGCGACGGCGACGAGGTGACGGTGCATCTCACCGAGCGCCTCAACGGGTGAGGTCTCTCCACTCGCCTCAGATGGCGAGGGTCGCGCGCGCGTCCTTGACAAGGAGGAAGAGCGTGCGCCGGGCCTCCGGGAATGTCGTGAAGCCGAATCTCTCGTAGAACGGCACGATCTCGTCGTTGATCGCGTGCACGAGGATCGCCCGTACGCCGATCGCCTCCGCGGCCTCGAGCGCCCGCATGGTCGCGTGTTGCAGAAGCGAGGAGCCGAGCCCGCGGCCCGCATACTCGAGGTCTACCGCCAGACGCCCGAGCAGCACGATGGGGATCGACGCGGGCATACCTGCGGCGAGTGGCGGCGGTCCGTCTGCGCGGTCGATGGCACTGGAAGACAGGCAGTAGTAGCCAGCCACTCTCCCTTCCCGCGTGGCGGAGACCATTGTGCGCGATGCCCCGCGCTTCTCGTTCGAGCGCGCCCGGCCCCGCAGCCAGATATCGAGGCTCTCCTCGCCGCAACGGAATTCCGACAGCCGGTCACCGGCAGCGAGTGGTCGCGGAGTCAGGAAGTCAGTCAACGAAGACGGTTTCGCGTCGCAGCAGTTCGCGCAGACCATCGATGGAACGCGCAGGACGCTCCATGACTTCGATGAAGGCCTCGAACCGTACAGCGTCGACCTGCAATCGGCGTTCGCGCTCGATGACCTCCTGCGCGCGCTCCACGAGCGCAGACGCGGAGAAGTCCGTCACCGTGCGACCCTCGATCGCGGCCGCTTCCTCGATCGCCGCTTTCTGATCCGCCGTGACGCGGAATTCCAGCCGGGCGCTCTTGAGCGGAGATGCAGATGCGGTCATGGGATCAGTGTACGGCAGATCTCCGTACACTGGGCATCTCCCGCGACCACACCCGCGTTACCCCGAGTGACGTGCCCGACCCCACCGCGTTCTGCATGCAAGAGAATTGAAAGTGATGTCTGAACGCGAAGATCACACCCACTGGCAGGCCGAGCGCCGCACCGCCGTCACGTCCGCGACCGGCAACCTCGCCCTGGTCGAGACCCGTTGGACCGGGGAGCGCCCCGACCTCGACGCCGAACAGCGCGCCGCGGCCGACACGGTCACCGTGACGCCGATCGAGCGCACGAACATCGAGACCGGCGTGGCCGAGCACGGACTGCGCGTCTGGGACGCCGACTCCCCCGCCATCCGCGCCTTCGACCGCATCGACACCTACGAGTACGACCCGGCATGGGTGCTCGAAGGACACTTCACCCCGGTCTCCGGCGAACGCAGGGTGTCGTTCGAGCACATCCGCGACAACGGCGGCACGCGCGACCTGGTCGTCCCCGGCGACATCCGCCTCGAGCTCGACGGCCACGAGTACACCCTCGCCGCCTTCGACGACGGCGGCACGCTGCTGCTCGTGTTCGGCGACCAGACGAACGGATCGGAGACCTACGGATCCGGGCGCTTCCTGTTCGTCGAGCTGCGTGACGACGAAGGCTCCGTCGTCCTCGACTTCAACCGCGCTTTCGTGCCTCCCTGCGGCTTCAGCGCCCAGTACAACTGCCCGCTCCCGCCGGCATCCAACCGCTTCCCCCTGCCTATCCGAGCAGGCGAGAAGAACGTCGTTTTCCGCGACGGCTTCGACATCTACGCGGCGTGACGCCGCACCCGCTCACCCTGGAGTACTCATGAGAAGAACCCGCATCCTCGGCGCGCTCGGCGCCAAGGATGCGGGTTCTTCTCATGAGTACTCCAGGG
>NZ_LSJW01000030.1:0-4566 GCF_001557335.1 Microbacterium sp. CCH5-D1 | reverse complement strand
TCGCGAACCCGCCGATGCCGACCGGGGCGGACGCGCGGCGCGCGTAGTCGATGTCACTCAACCAGAAGTTGCGCACCCTGTCGCGATAGCGGTCGTTCCATTCATGCCAGCCGGCGGGGAAGTTCCCCGTCTGCCAGCCACCGAGGCCCACATCCCACGGTTCGGCGATGAGCTTGGCGTCTGCGAGGACGGGATCATCCGCGATGGCGGCGAGGAGCGGGTGCTCCGGCGAGTAGGCGTGCGTCTCGTCTCGCGCGATGGCGGTGGCGAGGTCGAAGCGGAACCCGTCGATCTGCATCTCCTGCGCCCAGTAGCGCAGCGAGTCCAGCACGAGTCTCGCGCCCGCAGCGGTCGATGTGTTGAGGGTGTTGCCGCAGCCCGTGGTGTCGATGTAGATCCCGGACTCGTCCTGACGGTAGTAGCTCGCGTTGTCGATGCCCCGCAGGCTCGATCTGGGGCCGCCGATACCCTCCTCCGAGGTGTGGTTGTACACGACGTCGAGGATCACTTCGAGTCCCGCCTCGTGCAGCAGCCGCACCATGCCCTTGAACTCGGCCAGTACGGCTTCGGGGCCCGCCTTCCGAGCCTCCTCCGTCGCGTAGGCGGTGTGCGGAGTGAAGAAGTTCAGGGTGTTGTAGCCCCAGTAGTTCGTGAGTCCGCGTTCGAGGAGTCGTGGTTCCGGCACGAAGGCGTGCACAGGCAGCAGCTCGATCGAAGTGATGCCCAGCTCGTGGAAGTACTCGATCATCGCGGGGTGCGCGAGACCGGCGTAGGTGCCGTGCAGCGCGGGTGGGACGTCCGGGTGACGCTTCGTGAGCCCCTTGACGTGACCCTCGTAGATCACGGTGCGGTCCAGGGGCACGCGCGGCTTCTGCGAGTCGCCCCAGTCGAAACCGTCGACGATGACGACCGAGCGCCATTCCTCGTACCCGTCGCCTTGCGCGAGGCCGCGAGCGTACGGGTCCAGCAGCAGGGTCTCCGGGTTGAAGGTGTTGCCCGGGCCGTGTGGGCCGCTGACGCGGATCGCGTAGCGAACCCCCGGCTGGAGCATCTCCGTCGTGACTTCCCAGATCCCCCCTGGCAGCCGCTCGAGCGCCACTTGATCGGTCGCCCAGTCGAGATCGGTCGCGTCGAAGACGACCAGTTCGACGGATGAGGCGTTCTGCGACCAGACACGCAGTGTGCCGACACCGTCGTGCAGACGGACGCCGAGGTTGTCGAGGACGGGGCCGCCGGGCGCGGTGAGGTCTCGGGACGCGGGCATGAGTACACATTAGGCGTGATGTGTTGCCGTCTCATGACAAGGAGGACCCGGTCCCAGGCGCGAAGGCCCTCTCCCGACGGTTTCGCGAGAGAATCGAAGGATGCGGCACTATCTCGACCACGCGGCGACCACGCCCCTGCGCCCCGAAGCGCGTGAGGCGTGGCTGGCAGCGTCGGAGACGGTGGGCAACGCCTCCTCGACTCATGGCGCCGGCCAGGACGCACGACGGCTTCTCGAAGAGTCCCGTGAGCGCGTGGCGGCGGTGCTGGAGGCCGACCCGATCGAGATCGTGTTCACCTCAGGCGGCACCGAATCGATCAACCTGGCGTTGCAGGGTTTGTGGCGCGCCCGGCCCACGGGGACGTCGGCGATCGTGATGCCCGACGCCGAGCACCACGCGACCACGGACACCGTCGCAGCGCTCCTCGATGAGGGGGCGGAGGTGCGACGGGTGCCGGTCTCGCCCTCGGCGCGCATCGTCCCGGAGCGCTTCGCCGAGGCTCTTCCCGGAGCTGCCCTCGCCACGGCCCTGGTGGCGAACAACGAGGCCGGGACGATCAACGACGCACGGTCGCTTGCGGCAGGGTCCGCCGGCGCCGGAGTTCCCCTCCACCTCGACGCGGTCGCTGCGCTCGGCCACGTGCCCTTGTCGTTCCGAGGCCTTCGAGGAGAGGCGGACAGCGGGGTCGGGCTCGTCGCGATGAGCTTCGCCGGTCACAAGATCGGCGCACCGGTGGGGGTCGGGGTGCTCGTCACCGCCCGCTCCGCCCGGCTCACGGCGTTGCTACGCGGGGGAGCCCAGCAACGAGGCCTGCGCGCCGGCACACAGGATGTCGCCGGAGCCGCCGCCCTCGCCGTGGCTCTCGAACTCGCGGAGCACGAACGACAGGGCGAGGCTGCGCGTCTCAGTGCGCTGCGCGACCGCCTCGTGGCCGGAATCGTTGCCGCGGTGCCGACGGCCGAGCTCCTGGGCGACCCGACCGACCGTCTTCCCGGCAACGCGCACATGCTGTTCCCGGGTGCGGTGGGGGAGAGCCTGCTGTTCCTGCTCGACGTCGCAGGGGTGGCGGCGTCGACCGGATCAGCCTGCCAGGCGGGCGTGGCCGAACCTTCGCATGTCGTGATGGCGATGGGACGCCCGGAGCGGGACGCCCGCAGCGTGCTGCGCTTCTCGCTCGGGCGGACATCGACCGAGAGCGACGTCGATGCCGTGCTCGGTGCGATCGCCGAGGCGTACACGCGCGCATCCGGCGCCGGCACAGCCGCACGCTCGTAGACTGGTCGTATGCGGATCCTTGCGGCGATGAGCGGTGGAGTCGACTCCGCCGTCGCGGCAGCCAGGGCCGTGGAGGCGGGGCACGACGTGGTCGGCGTGCATCTCGCGCTCTCCCGGGCGGGCGGAACACTGCGCACCGGCAGTCGAGGATGCTGCACGATCGAGGATGCCCTCGACGCGCGTCGTGCAGCCGACGTGCTCGGCATCCCGTTCTACGTCTGGGATTTCTCCGAGCGGTTCCGAGACGATGTGATCGAGGACTTCATCTCGGAGTACCAGGCAGGCCGCACCCCGAATCCCTGCATGCGCTGCAACGAGAAGATCAAGTTCGCCGCCCTTCTGGAGCGTGCGATCGAGTTGGGCTTCGACGCGGTGTGCACGGGGCATTACGCCACTCTGGTCGACGGCGAGGACGGCCTCGAGCTGCACCGGGCGTCGGACAACGCCAAGGACCAGTCCTATGTGCTCGGCGTCCTCACGGCCGAACAGCTGGCGCACACCTACTTCCCGCTCGGCACGACGCCCACGAAGGCCATCGTCCGCGCAGAGGCCGAAGCACGCGGCCTGAGCGTCGCGCAGAAGCCGGACAGCCACGACATCTGCTTCATTCCCGATGGGGACACGCGCGGCTGGCTCGCCGAGAAGGTCGGCACGACCACCGGCGAGATCGTCGATCGTGCGGGCGAGGTCGTCGGATCGCACGAGGGCGCGCATGCCTTCACCGTCGGACAGCGACGCGGGCTCAAGCTCGGCGTTCCCGCGGCAGACGGCAAGCCGCGCTTCGTCCTCGAGGTGCGACCGGTGTCGAACACGGTGGTCGTCGGCCCCAAGGAGGCCCTCGCGATCGCCGAGATCGCCGGAGAGCGGTTAAGCTGGGCCGGTGCCGCACCCACGGAGTCCTCGTTCGAGTGCCACGTGCAGATCCGAGCGCACGCCGAGCCCGTCCCTGCGAGGGCCGAGATCTCCGAAGGCGGCGTGCGCGTGACGCCCGAGGTCGCGTTGGACGGCGTCGCGCCGGGACAGACCGCCGTGCTCTACATCGGGACGCGGGTGCTCGGACAGTTCACGATCGACACCACGGTGTCCGCGGTCCCTGTCGGCGCGTAGCCTCCTCCGGTGTCCGCACCCGCTCGTAGACTGACGGGGTGCCGGAGAACATCTCGTTGGAAGACGCCCGAACCGAAGCCGAGGAGCTGACCACGCGCATCCTCGATGCGAAGGAGGCCTACTACGGCCGCGACACCTCGATCGTCGACGATTCCACCTACGACGGCTGGATGCGCCGACTCGAAGAGCTCGAGCGTCTGCATCCCGAGTTGCAGGGGCAGGACTCGCCCACACAGATGGTGGGGGCGGCTGAGGCGACGGGCCTCGCGACCATCGAGCACGCGGAGCGCATGCTCAGCCTCGACAACGTCTTCTCCATCGACGAGCTGCGGGAATGGGCCGCGAAGACGAAGGCCGCCGCCGGACGCGATGTCGCCTGGCTCACCGAGCTGAAGATCGACGGCCTCGCCATCAATCTCCGCTATGAGAACGGCGTGCTCACTTCTGCTGCGACCAGGGGCGACGGACGCGTGGGGGAGATCGTCACGGAGAACGCGCTTCGGCTGCCCGAGATCCCGTATCGACTGAGCGGTGAGGGCCACCCGGCCATCGTGGAGGTGCGCGGGGAGGTCTTCATCCCCGTCGCCGCGTTCGAACGGCTCAACGCGGCCCAGGCGGCGTTCCGCGACCGCGCCTACGCCGATGCGCTCGAGCGCTGGGAGGCGCGGGGCGGAGCGAAGAAGCCCTTCGACGAGGAGAAGGCTCGCACCGCCGCCGCGCGCCGATTCCCCGCGTTCGCCAATCCCCGCAACGCGGCGAGCGGCGGCCTGCGTCAGCAGATCGACAAGAAGAACGGCCTCGAACTCGAAGCCGGCCTGCTGCGCATCGAGTCGCTCGCGCTCTACGTGCACGGCGTCGGCGCATGGTCGAACCCTCCCGTCGCGGCGCAGAGCGAGGTCTACGATCTGCTGGCCGAGTG
>NZ_LSJW01000003.1:0-22143 GCF_001557335.1 Microbacterium sp. CCH5-D1 | reverse complement strand
GCCCCGGACCGCAGTTGGTCCCCGACGCTGCCGAGTCGCGCCTCGATGCGGTTCAGCGCCGCCTGCGTGTCGTCATCCGTGAGATAGTCCGACATCGATGAGACGAGGCCGAGCGCCACATCGCCGAGGGTCTGGGCGAACGTGTCGCTGATCGCGGACGACACCCCTTCCGCACCCTGCCCCGTGATCTTGGGGGCCAAGGCGTTCTTCTTCTCGTTCGTGTAGAGCGCGATGTGCGTGCGGTCGCCGCCGTCGGCGTAGAACGTCAGCATGTCGGCACTGAAGGTCTCCGGCAGCACGATCGCGGCGTAGTACTCGCCCGACTTCGTCCCGTCGATCGCATCGTGCTCGTCGGTGATGACCCAGTCGAGCTGGTCGTTCCCGCGCAGCTGGGAGAGCACCTGTTCGCCGACGTTCACGCGGATCGGCACGAGATCGCTCTCGTACCCGGCATCCGTGCTCGCGACAGCGATCTTCAGATCCTTGGTGTTGGCGAACGGGTCCCAGCTGGCGATGACGTTGAACCACGTGAACAGCGAGGGGATGACGACGAGGCCGAACAGCACGATGCAGGCCATCACGTTCTGGGTGGCGTGACGCACGTCGCGGCGCGTCAGATCCAGGATGTTCTTCACGCGCGGTCCTCCCCTTCGGCTCGCTCGGCGGTGTCTTGGTCTGCGGTGTCTTGTTCGGCGGTGTCTGCTTCGGCGGTGTGTTCTTCGGCCGTGTCGTGTTCGGTTGTGAGTTCGGGCGCGGTGTCGGGTTCGACGGGTCGGCGCTCTGCGGGTCGGCCCTCAGCGGTGGCGGATGCGGAGCTGTCGGGCTCGGGGGCCGGGCCCTCGGGCTCCTCGACCGACTCCGTTTCTCCTTCCGGCTCGAACCACTCGGTGAGCAGCGCGTGTGCCTCGGCACCCGAAGCCGTCTCGGTGTCGGCAGCGGGCGCGGTGTCGGCAGCTGTCTCGGTATCGGCAGCGGGCGCGGTGCTGGTGAGCGGAGCGGTCGTGGCCACGTCGTGGGCAGCGGTCCCCACGGGCAGGGCCGCGTCCCGGACTGCGGGTCCGGCGAGCGCGAGGCGGCGCAGCTCGGTGTCGTCGAGCGCCGCGACCTCGGCACCGTTCTCGAAGCTGTGCTTGATGTATTCGATGGCGACGAGGAATCCGATGACGAGGAGGATCCACAGGGTCCACAGGCCCAGCAGCAGGGCTTTGGATCCGGGGAGAGCCCAGGTGAGGACACCGAGCACGACGAGGCCCGCCACCCCGGTGAGCACCGTGCCCTTCAACAGCATCGGGTACCGGCGCGTGAACGGTTCGGCGCGCCGTGCCAGATCGTCGCGGTAGTCGCTGCGGTTCGAGAGGGCGCGGATCACGTCGGTGAGCCGGTATCCGTTCCCGACGACCTGCACCTTCTCGCCGATGAGCAGGTCGGTGGCGAGCACCTGTCGGTTGAAGAGCAGGGTGAAGTTCGCGAGACGGCGGCGCAGGACGAGTCCGATGAGGAAGGCGAGCACCACGAACACGGCGAGGGCGCCGAGGAAGCGCCAGTAGTGACCGTCGTAGAAACCGCCGATGGTCTCGCGCATCGCGTCGATGCCGTAGGAGAACGGCAGGAGCGGATAGATCGCGCGGAAGAAGCCTGGCATCAGCTCGATCGGGTACAGGCCGGAGGCGCCGGGGATCTGCATGATCACGAGGAGGATGCACAGTCCGCGGCCGACGTGCCCGAACGCCACGCACAGGGCGTAGACGATGCTCACGTAGGCGAGGGCGATGAGCACGCCCGTGCCGACGAAGGCGAGTGCGCTGACCGTCTGCACCCCGATGATGAGGTTCCCGGTGCACACGATCAGCGCTTGGCCGACGGCGAGCGTCGCGAAGAGGAAGAAGCGGCCGAAGTAGGCCTCTCGCACCGTCACACCCTCGACCCCCTCGGTGTCGACCTCGACGCGGAAGATGACCATGAGCACGAAAGCGCCGATCCACAGTGACAGGTTCGTGAACAGTGCTGCCATCGCCGAGCCGTAGGTGTCGACGGGGAACACCAGGTGCTCGTCCACCTCGACCGGGGAGGAGATGAACTGGGCGATCTGCTCGGGCTCCAGGTCGGTGAGGGTGCCGAGCAGACCCCATTCGGATGCGGCGTTCAGCGCGACCACGTCGGTGCGCGAGGTCTGCAGGCCCTGTTCGATGCCGGCGAGGTCGCCGTCGAAGCTCGTGAGTGCCGCGGAGGTCGCGACGAGCTGTGAGTCCAGTCCGCCGAGCAGCTGGTC
Organism: Microbacterium sp. CCH5-D1; assembly: GCF_001557335.1. Classification (NCBI taxonomy): domain Bacteria; kingdom Bacillati; phylum Actinomycetota; class Actinomycetes; order Micrococcales; family Microbacteriaceae; genus Microbacterium; species Microbacterium sp. CCH5-D1. The sequence goes on along the minus strand of NZ_LSJW01000003.1, from coordinate 19,874 downwards.
CGCCTGGGCGAGCACACCCTTCTGCGCATCCAGTGCGGCGGAGAACGAGCCGACGCTCGCCGACAGCTGCGCCATGGCGCTGTTCAGCGCGGGGACGGTGCCGGTGAGGATGTCGCGCATCGAGGACGACGCGTCCTTGGTGTCCTGCATCGCGCGGTCCACGGCATCGGCCGTCGCCTGGATCGAGCCGACGGTGTCGGCGGCGCCGGCCTTGAGGGTCTTCAGGTCGGCGAGCAGCTGCTGGTCGGTGGCGTTGCGCTCCTGCAGGGAGGCGATCACCTCGGTCAGGCGCTGCTTCGTGTCCTCGCTGAGGTCGGTGTCGTCGAGGAGCGCCTGCAACCGGGCGGCTGCCGCCTCGTTCGCCTTCAGCACAGTGGAGACGTCGTCGATACCGGCATCGATGCGCACGCCTGCCTGCTCGAGGCTCTGGGTGAGGCGCGTGATGGAGACGTTCGCCTTCGAGGAGGCGTCGGCGAGCAGGGTCGTCCCCTGCAGGAACGCGGTGGTGGCGCTGTCGGTGAAGGTGATCACCTCCTTCTGCGTCTCGGCGATGATCGACTGCGTCTGGGCGAGCGATCTCTGTACGTCACCGAGGGTCGTGTCGACGTCGCCGAGGGTGCTCCGTGCGGACGAGAGCGTGTTGCGGGAGGAGGCGAGACCGTCCTGCGTCTCGGCGAGGTTCTCTCGAGCCGAGGCGAGTGTCTGCGCTGCCTGGTCGAAGGCGTCGAGGGTGTTGTCCCTCGCGTTCAACAGGCGGAGCTCGGTGGAGTCGCCGACGTCTTTGAGGGCGTTCGTCGCCGCCAGGGCGACCTGTTCCTTGAAGGCGCTCGTGACCTGCTTGTCGAGCTCGGAGGCGCCGACATCCGTGATCTTCGGGGCGATCGCCCCGGCCTTCTCGTTGACGTAGTACTTCAGCGCCGGCTGCGTGAAGTCGTCGCTGGTGATGCTGATCAGGTCTTCGCTGAACGATGCCGGGATGACGATGGCGGCGTAGACGTCGCCGCTCTTCACGGCCTCCTGGGCTTCGTCCTCGCCCATGAACGTCCACCCGAGCTGGTCGTTGTCCTCGAGCTGTGTCGTGACCTGCTCGCCGATGTCGATGTGACCGGTGAGATCGGAGGTGGCGCCCTCATCGAGATCGACCACCGCCACGCGGATGTTCGCCGTGTTGGCGTAGGGGTCCCAGAACGCGTTGATGTTGAACCACGCGTACAGGGCCGGCGTGATGAGCACGCCGATGATGATGATCCACGCCTTGGGCACGCGGGAGAGTCTCTTGACGTCGCGCTTGTAGACCCGCCAGCTCTGTTTCACAGGACGAGTTTACACATTACGTGCACACCAACGTGCAAGTTAGCTGAAGAAACGGCGTCGCGCACATCAGTCGAGCGTGGTGACGGTCATCTCGTTGGTCGCGGTATCGCACATCGTCAGCTGCCACGACGGTGCGCCGTCCTTCATGACGCGCGCCATCTCGACGATGAGCGGACTCGGATAGGTCTCACCCGAGAGCTGGGCCGCGCTGTAGGCGCTGCTGCCGTCCATCTGCTGTTCCGCTGCGGTGAGCTCGGTCTCGCCCGTGGCGATGACCTCCAGCGTGCGGACATCGACCAGGGACTCCTTGCCGAAGCTCGGATCGTCGACCGGCTCGCCGAACATGTCGTGCCGGGTGTCGGCGCTGCGCAGGCGCCAGACGAAATCCCCGTCGACCCACTCGAGGCGAAGGCCGACGATGCGCCCGCCGATCGCCTCGGACTCCCCGGGGAGGGATTCGAGGAAGTCGGAGGGCCACGAGACCTCCGCCGGCAGGCAGGTGCCGGGGAAGCCGTCGCCGACGGCCGTCGGCGCGCTCGGGATCGCGGCGGAACACCCGGCGCACGCCAGGACTCCGGCGAGGAGGAGCGCGCTCGCGCGCAGGCGGGGGGAGCTGGGCATCGGTGCCTCCATGGTCGGTGGTGCGCGTCGTGATCGGCCGCTGACGGGCCGCGTCGTCGCGCTCCTGGGATCCTAGCCGTGGGCTCTCGCCCGGTCGGCGGCGACAGGTCTAGAGTCACCCCATGAACGACATCGCACTGATCACCGGCACTTCATCGGGGATGGGGCTGCACGCCGCCGTCGAGCTGGCACGGCACGGGCTGCACGTCGTCGCCACGATGCGCGACACGGGGAAGGCCGGAGCGCTGCGGGAGGCGGCGGCCGTGGCCGGCGTCGAGCTCGACGTGCGCGCCCTCGACGTGGTCGACCACGGGGCGGCGGCGCGCCTGGTGGCCGAGGTCGAGGCCGAGCTCGGCGGTATCCGCGTGCTGGTGAACAACGCGGGGCAGGGGAGCGTCGCCACCGCGGAGCAGCTGACGATGGCTCAGATCCAGGCGCAGTTGGACGTGAACTACCTGGCACCGGTCAACCTCGCCAAACTCGTGCTGCCCGGCATGCGCGAGCGCGGCACCGGTCGCATCCTCACCGTGACGAGCGTGGGCGGGGCCGTCGGGCAGCCGTTCGCCGATGCGTACTGCGGGGCGAAGTTCGCCGTGGAGGGATTCATGCAATCGCTGGCGGTGGTCGCCGAGCGCTTCGGCGTGGGGGTCAGCGTGATCGAGCCGGCCGCAGTCGCGAGTGCCTTCGTCGAGAACGCCGTGCGTCCGGAAGGCGGTGGACCTTACGGCGCGCTGTTGGATGCGTACATCGCACGGACCGCCGGCGCCTTCGCGAACGCGCAGACCGCGGAATCGGCAGGGTCCGCCATCGCCGCCGCAGCGCTGGCGGACGAGTACCGGTTCCGTTGGCAGAGCTCGGAGGGGGCGACGCGATTCGTCGGCGTCTCGCTCGCCGACACCGACGGCGGCGCGGTGCTCGACTTCACCCGCCCGTGGATCGCCGCGGGCTGATCACCGCGCCGCCACCTGCTGCGGGATCAGCCCGCGCAGCTCCGCCGCCGTGACGTCGGCGCCGAAGGCGCGTGTGCCCGGCTGCAATGCGGCTCCCGATGCCAGGGTGTCCATCACCACCGGATCGAAGCCGAGCCTGTCGATGAGCGCCGCGACGACGGCGGTGTCCGAGGCGTCGTCCCCGGCGATGGCGATCGCCTTCCGTCCCGGCGCTCCTGCCGGTCGGGCCTCGTCTTCCAGGTCGTGGTAGCCCATGTGGTTCAGTGCCTTCACGACGCGTGCGTCCGAGAGGTGCTCCTGCACCAGCTCGCTGGTCGAGGTGCGCGGATCGCTCAGATCGTCGCGGATGCCGTCGGTCTCCCACCAATAGTTCATGGCATCGAGCACGAGCGTGCCGCGCAGCTGCTCGACCGGAAGGGTGCGGTACTTGCCGAGCGGGAGAGCGAGGATCACGGCGTCCGCTCCGGCTGCCGCCTCCTCGGCTGTCGTCGCGACCGCACCGGGGGCGAACACGTCGACGGTCAGGGCGATGCGCTCCGGAGCGCCGGAGCCGGCGATGAGCACGCGGTAGCCCGCAGCCAGCGCCAGGCGTGCGATCGTGGTGCCGACCTTGCCGGCGCCGAGGATCCCGATGGTCTCGATCGTGTCGTTCATGACGCTCTCCTTCAGGCGTGGACGGCCTTGCCGTCCTTCGTGATGCGGGCGAGACCGGGGTCGGCGAACGCGCCCTCTCCCGGGTCCTCCGCGAGCAGTTCGCGCACACGCGGCGCGACCACCTCCCCGAAGAGACGGATGCTGCGCTCCCGCACATCCTTCGGCAGGTGCATGATGTCGTACTTCAGGTCGAACCGCGACAGGTGGTTGCTGCGAACGGCCGCCGCGACCTTGTGCGCGACCGACTCGGGGGAGCCGACGTAGAGGGCGCCGGTGTCGACCTCCTCCCGGTAGCGCTCGAGGGTGGGTGCATAGAAGCCGCGCTCCTTGCTCATCTGCGTCACGACCGGCTCCCAGAACTTCCAGTGCACGTTCTTGGCCTCGTCGTCGGTGTCGGCGATCAGGCCGATCGAGTGCTGCCCGATCGGGAGCTCGGGCCGACCGAACTGCTCCAGTGCGCGCAGGTACAGGCGTGCGTGCCCGGCGAACCGCTCAGGACGACCGCCGATGATCGCCATCATGAGGGGCAGCCCGTGCTCGGCGGCACGGATGACGGAGTCGGGGCTGCCGCCGATGCCGATCCACGCGGGGATGCCGCCCTCCGGCATCCGAGGGTGCAGTCGCACGTTCTCCAGGGGACTGCGGTAGGTGCCGTTCCAGGTGACGCTGTCCTCCCGCATCAGGCGCAGGAACAGGTCGAGCTTCTCCTCGAAGATCTGCTCGTACTCCGCGATGTCGTAGCCGAAGAGGGGGAACGACTCGATCGCCGATGCGCGCCCCAGGATGAGCTGCGCTCGGCCGTTCGAGATGCCGTCCACCGTGGCGAACTCCTGGTACAGCCGCACCGGATCCTGCGTCGACAGCACGGTCACCGACGTGCCGAGCCCGATCGTCGACGTCGCCTGCGCCGCGGCAGCCAGCAGTACGGGGGTCGCGGAATCCACCTGCCCCTCGCGGTAGTGCTCGCCGATGCTGAACACGTCGAGGCCGACGGACTCCGCCAGCTGCGCCTCGTCGATGAGCAGCCGTACCGTCTCGCCGTCGGACATGACCCGGCCTGCGTCCGTCGCCACCTCGCCGAAGGAGTTCAGTCCGAACTCGAGTTCCTTCATGTCCGCCACGACCTTTCTCGCGTCACCGGCCACTCCGGATTGACGTGTCAATAGGCTGCAACCGTAGGATTGACACATCAATTCCCGGGAGGTCGCATGACCGACGAACGTCATCGCCGTACGCCGACACCCGAGCAGCTGCGCGTCTGGCGAGGCTTCGTCGAGACGTCAGCGACGCTGCGGGAACGACTCGCCGCCCGACTGCAGACGTCGTCGGCGCTCTCCACCGGCGATTACCAGGTGCTCCTCGCCCTGAGCGAAGCGCCAGGACACACGGCGCGGTCGTCGGAGCTCGCTGCCCTCATCGACTGGGAGCGCAGCCGCCTCTCGCACCACCTCGGGCGGATGGAGAAGAGGGGCCTCGTGCGACGGGCCCCACGTGCCGATGGGGTGCACGGGGTCGAGGTGCACCTCACCGACGAGGGCGCCGCCGCGTTCCGGTCCGCGAACGTGCCGCACCTCCGCGCCATCCGCGACGTGTTCGTCGACGCGCTGTCCCCCGAGCAGCTCGCGAACCTCGACGACATCACCTCCGCCCTGCGTCGGCACCTCGACCTCGACCTCGAGAGCGAGGACGGGGACGGGAACGACGGGCCGGGTCGGCGGTAGCGCCGATCAGAGGTCCCGCCTGGGCGGACGACCTTCCGTCTCCTCCCGATCAGCGTGCGGGGCGCTCGTCCGTGCTCAGCGCCGACATGAGGATGGAGTCGACCCACTCGCCGTCCCAGAACAGTGTGTGGCGTTGCCGTCCTTCGTACCGGAACCCGGCCTTCACGTAGGAGCGCTGGGCGCGGGGATTGAACGAGAAGACATCGAGACTCACGCGGTGCAGCCGGATGCGGTCGAACGCGTGGTCGAGAACGGCGTGCGTGGCCTCGGTGCCGAAGCCGCGTCCGAGGCGACCGGGGTTCAGGGCGATGCGGAAGTTCATCGCCGCATCGTCCGCCTCCAGTTCGTTGAGCACGACCTCGCCGACGTACCCGCCGGTCTCGAGGTCGATGATCGCCCAGTCCGCGCGGTCGTCTCTGCCGCCGATCGATTCGAGATGCCGCACGACCGCCTCGCGGGTGAACGTCTGGCGCGTGCCGGTGAGCCGCATGCTCTCCTCGTCGAACAGCCCCTCCCACACGCCGTCGATGTGCGCGACGCCGAGCGGTTCCAGCCGCAGCCGCGGGGTCGTCAGGGTGGCGACGTCCGTGAGCGCGGAGACGTCGACGGCCGGTGCGTCCACGCCTACGCTCCGTCGAAGACCGGGCTGAGGAAGCGGCGCTCGTATCGACGGATGCACTGCGTCCTGCGCGCGAAGTCGAAGGCCTCGATGCACTCCGGATCGGTCTTGGATGCCGTCCGATACACCTCGTACTCCGCGAGGGAGGGGAAGGTGAACAGGGCGAAGGCCTCGTCGCTGTCGCCCTCGCTCGGCAGGAAGTAGCCGTGGTGGGTGCCGCCGTGCTTCTCGACGAGACGGATCCAGGTGCGGCCGTAGTCGGTGAACTCGTCCAGCTTGTCCGGATCGATCTCGTAGCGCAGATGAACGGTGATCATGCGGATGATCTTCCCAGATCACCCGGACCGCGGGCGAACCGGACACTACGCTCGGTCTCGTGACGAACTCCCGCGACATGGTCCACATCCCCGGCGGTACGTTCCTGATGGGATCCGAGGACTTCTACCCCGACGAGCGCCCGGTGCACGAGCGCGAGGTCGCCTCGTTCTTCATCGATCGCTACCAGGTGACCAACGCCCAGTACGCCGAGTTCGTCGATGCGACCGGGTACGTCACGGTCGCGGAGCGTCCACTCGATCCCGCGGCCTTCGCCGGCGCGGATCCGGCCGACCTCGTGCCCGGGGCGATGGTGTTCACGCCGACGTCGGGCCCGACGAACCTCGGAGACTGGCGCAACTGGTGGCGCTGGCAGCCGGGAGCGTACTGGCGTCGGCCGTTCGGCCCCGACTCGTCGATCGACGACCGGCTGCAGCATCCGGTCGTGCACGTCGCGTTCGAGGATGCGGTCGCGTACGCCGACTGGGTGGGGATGCGACTGCCCACCGAGGCCGAGCACGAGTACGCGGCCCGCGGCGGTCTCGAGGGTGCTCGTTTCGCATGGGGTGACGAGGCCTACCCGGGCGGCGTCGCGCAGGCGAACTCGTGGCTCGGACGCTTCCCGTACGACAACCAGGGGGTGGGCGGCACGGCCCCGGTCGGCTCGTACCCTCCGAACGGCTACGGCCTCTACGACATGATCGCGAACGTCTGGGAGTGGACGACCGACTTCTACACCCCGCGCCACCTCCGCCTTTCGGACACCCCCGTCGATGCCGGCAAGCGCACGAACCTCCTGGCTGCCGCGAGCGCGCAGGAGGGATTCCCCGACATTCCGCGCCGCGTTCTCAAAGGCGGATCGCACCTCTGCTCGCCCGACTACTGCCTGCGCTTCCGGCCGGCGGCGCGCTCGCCGCAGGCCGAGGACACGGGCATGTCGCACATCGGGTTCCGGCTCACCTGCTCCGAGTGAGACCCGCTGGGTTTCCGTGAGGGGAACTGTTTGGCTTCGACCGAGGGTGATCGCCCTCGCCTCACCGGTTGAAGCAAGGAGTCTCCCATGGCTGAGAAGCCCAACATCCTCATCATCTGGGGCGATGACATCGGCATCAGCAACCTGAGCACCTACTCCGATGGTCTGATGGGCTATCGGACCCCCAACATCGACCGGATCGCCGACGAGGGCGTGAAGTTCACCGACTACTACGGCGAGCAGAGCTGCACCGCCGGGCGGGCGGCCTTCATCACGGGGCAGAACCCGTACCGCACCGGACTCACCAAGGTCGGGATGCCGGGGGCGAAGCTGGGACTGCAGCCCGAAGACCCCACGATCGCCGACGCGCTCAAGCACCACGGCTACGCGACGGGACAGTTCGGCAAGAACCACCTCGGTGACCGCGACGAGCACCTGCCGACGGCGCACGGCTTCGACGAGTTCTTCGGCAACCTGTATCACCTCAACGCCGAGGAGGAGCCGGAGCACCCGGACTACCCGACCGACGAGGAGTTCCCGGGCTTCAGCGAGCGGTTCCGTCCGCGCGGCGTCATCCATTCCTGGGCGAACGGCGACGGCACCCAGCGCATCGAGGACACCGGCCCCCTGACGAAGAAGCGCATGGAGACGGTCGACGAGGAGTTCCGTGATGCGGCGGCCGACTTCATCCGCAGCCAGGCAGAGGACGACACTCCCTTCTTCGTCTGGTTCAACTCCACACACATGCACTTCCGCACCCACACCAAGGAGGAGAGCAAGGGGCGGGCCGGCCGCTGGCAGTCGAACTACCACGACACGATGCTCGATCACGACGACGTCGTCGGCAGCCTGCTCGACCTTCTCGACGAGCTCGGCCTCGCCGAGAACACCATCGTGATGTACTCCACCGACAACGGCCCCCACATGAACAGCTGGCCGGACGCGGGCATGACGCCGTTCCGCAACGAGAAGAACTCCAACTGGGAGGGCGCGTATCGAGTGCCGGCGATGGTCCGCTGGCCCGGACGCATTCCGGCGGGGTCGACTCTCAACGGCATCGTCAGCCACAACGACTGGTTCGTGACGCTGCTGGCGGCCGTGGGTGACGGTGACATCGCCGAGAGGCTGGCAGCGGGGACCGAGCTGCATGGCGAGCAGTTCACAGTGCACCTCGATGGTCATGACCAGCTCGACTACATCACCGGCGCCGTCGAGCACAGTCCGCGTCGGCACTTCTTCTACGTGTCCGACGACGGCGATCTCACGGCCCTGCGCTTCGAGAACTGGAAGCTCGTGTTCCTCGAGCAGCGCGCCGCGGGAACGCTGCAGGTCTGGCAGGAGCCGTACATCGAGCTGCGATTCCCGAAGTTGTTCAACCTGCGCACCGACCCGTATGAGCGCGCGGACATCACCTCGAACACCTACTGGGACTGGGTGCTCGAGCACGTCTTCCTGATGATCCCCGCGCAGGCCTACGTGGGCCGGATGCTGCAGTCCCTCGCCGAGTTCCCCGCCCGTCAGAAGTCGGCGTCCTTCACGATCAATCAGGTGATGTCGAAGCTGGAGTCATCGACCGCGGGCGCCTCCTGACGACTGCTCCCGTCGCGATATGACAGCCAGAAGTCGGACTGGGGCTGTCATATCGCGACGGGAGCAGTGCGCGGTGGGCCGGAGGAGCCCCGCACGATCAGCTCGTGCGTGGTCTCGATCGTGCGCGCCTCATCGCTCGCGGGTCGGAGGATGAGGGACACCGCGTGCCGGCCCATGTCGAACATGGGGATCCGTGCGGTCGTGAGCGCCGGGGCCACATCGGCGGCCACGGCGATGTCGTCGAACCCGACGACGGACATCTCCTCTGGCACGCGGATGCCGTGCTGTCGCAGCTCGCTGAGGATGCCGATGGCCATGGCGTCGTTGAGCCCGACGATGGCCGTGACGTCGCGATCGAGCAGCTCCCTTGCGCCCTCGATGCCGCCTTCGCGGGTGAACGCGCGCGAGATGACGGTGAGCTCCACGCCGGTGCCGTCGGTGCCCTCGCGCAGACCGGCGATGCGGTCGGCGACCGTGTTGAGGTCGAGGGGGCCGGCGACGACGCCGATCCTGCGGTGCCCCAGCCCGGCCAGGTGACGCCCGACGGAGACGCCGGCGCCGTGGTTGTCCGGCAGCACGGCGTCGACGGGGAGGTGGTGTCGACCGACGACCGCGGCGCGTCCGCCGGCGAGGGTGAAGTCGAGGAGCGCTTCGGACATGCCCTGCTCGCGATCGGAGTCGGCGTACCCGGAACCCGCGATGATGATCGAGCCGACGCGCTGACGCAGCAGCGACTTCACCTGGGCGAGCTCGCTGTCGGGTGTGCGGTCGGCCTGCGCGATCTGCACCGAGCGGTTCTCGAGGGTCGCACTGCGGATGACGCCGCTGGCGATGTCGGAGAAGTACGGGTCGCCGATCTCGTGCACCACGAGCCCGATGGTCGGCACGAGCCCGCCGGCCAGCCCCCGTGCGTGCATGTTCGGCTCATAGCCGAGCTGCTTCGCGATCACGCGCACGTGTGCCGCCACCTCGGGGGAGATGCCCGAGCCGCCGGTCATCGCTCGGGAGGCACTCGCCAGGGAGACCCCGGCAGCCTCGGCCACGTCGATGAGTCGTGGCGCGCCCTCACGCTTCACGAAGCCTCCCCCTGAGGAGCAAGATCGACGCTGATTGCGCTGTAGGTTGCTCTTCGTTCTTCCGTCCCACTATAGTGGCGGAAGCGCTTACGAAAGCGCTTTCGCTACGATGACGTAGGAGACTCGGATGACTGCACCCAGACACGGTCGACGGATCGCTGCGGCGATCGGAACGCTCTCGATCGCCGCGCTCACGGTTACGGCCTGTTCCGGAACCGGCGACCAGGGTGGGGGAGGTGGCGCCGATGATCCCATCGTCATCGGCATCTCGCTTCCCCTCACCGGAGACTTCTCGGAGCCGGGGAAGGGCGTCGAGCGCGGGTACGAAGCCTGGCGCGACATCGTCAACGAGAACGGCGGACTGCTTGGGCGGCAGGTCGAGCTGAAGATCCTCGACGACCAGTCCAATGCCGACCGGGTCGTCTCCGACTACGAGTCGCTGATCGCGCAGGACGGCGTCGACCTCGTGTTCGGCCCGTTCTCCACTCGTCTCGTCGTCCCCTCCGCCCGCGTCGCGCAGGAGTACGGCATGTTGTTCGTCGAGCCGGCCGGTGCCGCGGAGGAGGTCTTCGAGCAGGGCTTCGACAACCTCTTCTACGCCGCCCCCGCGATCGCGAACGACCACTACAACAACCTCGCCGAGTACCTGCTGGCTCTTCCCGAGGACCAGCGTCCCGAGACCGCGGCCGTCGCGGCGATGGACGACCCCTTCGCGCAGGGCACCGCCTATGGTCTGCGCGACAAGCTCGAGGATGCGGGCGTCGAGATCCTCGTGAACGAGGTCTATCCGCCCAACACCACCGACTTCTCCACGATCGCCGCGAAGATCGCGCAGTCGAACGCCGACATCGTGATCGGCGGGACGCAGTACCAGGACGCGGTCAACCTGATCATCGCGCTGCAGCAGCTGAACTATCAGCCCGAGCTCGCCGCGTTCTCCACCGCTCCCACCAACCCGGAGTTCGCTTCGGCGATCGGCGGCGCGACCGAGGGGATCCTGGCACCGACCGGCTACTCGCCGAAGTCGCAGTTCCCGAGCAACGTCGAGTTCGTCGAGAAGTACACCGAGATGCACGGCAACCCGCCATCCGAGGATGAGGCGAACGCCTATACGACCGGTCAGGTCGTCGCGGCGGCGGTGGAGGCCGTGGGCTGCGCCGAGCAGGGCGACTGCCAGCAGAAGCTCATCGACTGGTTGCGCGACAACGAGGTCGAGACGGTCGTCGGTCCCCTCAGCTGGGACGAGACGGGCAAGCCCACCGGCGCCCACCTCATCCAGCAGTGGATCGACGGCGAGATCCTGATCGTCCTCCCCGAGGACGTCAAGGAAGCCGACTTCCTGTACCCGAAGCCGACGTGGTGATCTGCGCGTGAGTGGAGCACTGCTGCTGCAAAGCCTGATCCTCGGCATCCTGCTGGGAGGGCTCTACGCCCTCCTGGCGGCCGGGCTCACGCTGTACTTCGGGATCATGCGCGTCGTCATGATCGCGCACTCGGCCTTCCTCATCCTGGCCGCCTACCTCGCCTGGTGGTTCAACCGGGAGACGGGCATCGATCCGCTGGTGTCGCTCGTGGTCACCGTGCCGCTGTTCTTCGTGACCGGCGTCGTGATGCAGCGTCTGCTGGTGTCGAGGCTCAAGCCCCTGACCCTGACCATGATGTCGGTGCTGCTCACCTTCGCGGTGGCGCTCATCATCGAGGGAGCGCTCGGGTTCTTCTTCTCCGGCACCCAACGCCGCATCCCGCTGCCGTACGCGAGCGCGAGCCTCGAGGTCTTCGGCGCGCAGGTTCCGGTGGTCAAGCTCATCGCCTTCGGTCTCGCGGCCGTGGCCCTCGCCCTCCTGTTCGTGCTGCTCAAGTACACCAAGTTCGGCCAGGCGCTGCGGCGACGATCCAGCACCCCGAGGCTGCGCGGCTGGTCGGCATCAACACCGACCGCGTCGCCGGCTACGGATTCGGGCTCGGACTCGCGACGGCGGCGATCGGGGGCACCGCGCTCTCGCTCGACGCCACGATCTACCCCTCGCTGCACTGGCACTGGATCGGCCCGCTCATGGCGATCATCGTCGTCGGCGGCCTCGGCAGCATCCCCGGTGCCGCCATCGCCGCCCTCGTGCTCGGGGTCGCGCAGAGCCTGCTCCAGCTCCCGCTGGGGCCGACGTGGGCGCAGACGATCTTCTACGTCGCCCTGTTCGCCACGCTCATGTTCCGTCCGCAAGGTTTCTTCGGAGGTCGTCTTGCCCAGCGTTTCTAGCCGAGAGCCGATCGCCACCGAGACGGTCGTGATCGCTCCACCCGCCCCGGTCCGCAGGACCTCCACGAAGTGGGTGAACATCGTCCTCCTGATCGTGGGGGCGGCGCTCGTCCTCTCGTTCCCCACCATCGCCCCGAACCCCTACATCCTGTCGGCGGGCGTGGTGATCCTCAACTACGCCGTGCTGTCGACCGGGTGGAACTTCATGGGCGGCTTCACGGGGTACATCTCCCTCGGCCACGCCGCCTACTTCGGGCTCGGAGCCTATGGCACCGGGCTGCTGATCAAGTACCTCGACCTCCCGGGATTCCTGGCCTGGATCCTGGCCGCGGTCCTCGTGGCGGTCATCGCGATCCCGATCGGCATCGCGGCCCTCCGCGTGCGCGGAGCCTCGTTCGTGATCGTCTCGATCGCCTTCGTGCTGATCATGCTCCTGGTGTTCCAGAGCTGGCGGGATGTGACCGGCGGATCGGAGGGACTGAACGTCCCGCGTCCGTTCGACGTGCTGCGGCCGGAGCACCACCGCATCTTCTACTATCTGTTCGCCGGCCTCCTCGCGGTGGCCCTCGTGGCGTGGTGGATCATCGACCGGTCGAAATTCGGCACGGCGCTGAAGTCCATCCGCGAAGACGAGGACAAAGCCCAGGCGCTGGGCGTGCCGACGACGAGGTACAAGCTGATCGCCTACGTGCTGTCGGCCCTGTTCGTCTCGCTCGGCGGCGGACTCTACGCCCTCTGGTTCGGCGACCTGGATCCGATCTTCCAGTTCTCGATCCTGATCGGCTCGTACATGGTGCTGATGGCGCTGCTCGGCGGGGTGCGGAACCTCTTCGGTCCCCTGCTCGGAGCGGTCGTCGTCGGCATCGCGCTGGAGTACTTCAAGCTCGAGTTCGGCGACACGCAGTTCCACCTGATCGCGACGGGCATCCTGCTCGGCATCGTCGTGCTCTTCATGCCGGACGGCATCATCCCGGCGGTGAAGGGCCTCTTCACCCGGTCGTCGAGCGCCGCCTCGATCCGTGAGGTGACCGCCGGCGAGCTGCTGGAGCAGAACAGGACGCGAACAGCGGATGCCTCGACGAAGGAGACGTCGTCATGAATGCCCCCACGGCTCAGCACACAGCCGCTCAGCCCACAGCCGCGCTCGAGAGCCTCAGCACCGTCGCGATGACGAAGTCGTTCGGCGGCGTCACAGCGGTCGACGGCGCCACGGTCACGTTCCAGGAGGGCAAGGTCAACGGCCTGATCGGGCCGAACGGCTCCGGGAAGACCACCTTCTTCAACTGCGTGACCGGCATGATCAAGCCGGACTCCGGAGAAGTGCGCTATCGAGGACAGGCGATCACGCGCAAGTCACCCGACCGCATCGCACGCGCGGGCATCGGACGCAGCTTCCAGCTGTGCCGGGTGTTCCCCCGCATGACGGTGATGGAGAACCTGCTCGTGGCCGTGCGCAGCACGAGCATCCGTCAGCAGCTGCGCTCGGCCCACGACCCCGATGAGCTGGAGCGGGCGCGCGGTTGGCTGCGGCGCGTCGGCATCGACCACCTCGAGCACGCCGAGGCGCGCAACCTCAGCTACGGCCAGCAGAAGCTGCTCGAACTGGCCGGCGTGCTCATGGGCGAACCCGACACGATCATGCTCGACGAGCCGGCCGGAGGTGTGAACCCCGCCCTCATCGGACGCATCGCCACCCTGGTGCGCGAGCTCAACGACGAGGGCAAGACGTTCATCATCGTCGAGCACAACATGGAGATGGTCATGAGCCTGTGCGATCACGTCGTGGTGTTCGACCGCGGTCGCCAGATCGCCGAGGGAACGCCGGAGATCATCCAGCAAGACCCGCGAGTCCTGGAGGCCTACCTTGGAGTCTGAAACGAAGAACCTGCTCGAGCTGCGTGACATCGAGGCGGGCTACGGACGTGCCGCCCTCGTGCTCAGGGGTCTCACGGTCGAAGTGCCACCGGGATCGGTGGTGTGCCTGGTCGGCCCGAACGGCGCCGGCAAGTCGACCGTGCTCAAGGTGGCCAGCGGCATGCTCAAGCCCCGATCCGGACACATCACCGTCGACGGCCGGGACATCACGGGCGAGGGACCGCAGTCGATGCTGCGTCACGGACTCGCGCACGTCTTGCAGGGGCACAGCGTCTTCCGCGAGATGACGGTCGGCGAGAACGTGATGCTGGGTGCCTTCACCCTGAAGGACCAGAAGGTCATCCAGGAGCGCGTCGAGTTCGTGCAGAACCTCTTCCCCATCGTGGGGGAGCGGTGGAAGCAGCTCGCGGGCCTCCTCTCGGGCGGTCAGCAGAAGCAGGTGGAGTTCGCGCGGTCGCTCATGGTCAGCCCCAAGGTGGTTCTGCTCGATGAGCCGTCGATGGGGCTCGACCCGAAAACGACCGAGAAGGTGTTCGAGCAGATCGTGCGGATGCGCGACGCAGGGACCGCCGTGCTGCTCGTGGAGCAGAATGCGCGGCGGGCCCTCGAGACCGCCGACATCGGGTGCGTCCTCGACCTCGGCCGGGTGCACATCTCGGGCCCCGCGTCCGAGCTACTCGCCGACCCGACCCTGGCCGCACTGTATCTCGGCGGCAAACCTTCGGTCGCCGACGCGGGCTGATCCTCGGCGGAAGGAGGCAGTCGCTGCCTCCTTCCGCCTTTCTCGTCCATTCGGCGAAAGCGCTTGCGAGAGCGCTTCCGCCCCGAGCTGCATTACTGCTTCACGTCTTCCCCGCTGCAGTGCCGCCCCGGGGAAGGGGCACGAACCATCGGCACGACACCGCACGACGACGACGTTGAGAGGTTTCTGATGCACGAACGAATCATGCGACCCGCAAGCTCGAGCACCCGGTCGGCGGCACCACCCCCTCGATCCTTCGGGGTGCGACGAACAGGTGCGCTGGTCGCTGCAGCGGCCGTCGTCGGAGCCCTGCTGACCGCGACGCCCGCGGCCGCAGCGGAGCCTTTCACCGAGCTGATCGACTTCGAGACGTACGAGCGCGTGGCGCTGAACGGCCAGGACGGATGGGCGGCGTCGGGCGCCCCTCGCGTGATCGCCGACCCGTTGAACGGCAACAATCAGGTCGTCGAGTCCGTCGGGGGAGGGCAGCAGTCGTACCGCGCCATCCCCGCCATCGCGGAGGGAGACACCGGCACGCTGTTCTTCCGGTTCCTGCGCACCGGCAGCGTCGACACCTCGTTCGGATTCACCGACGTGGATGTCCCGAACGACTACGCGCACAGCCGGGCCTATGTGAACAACCAGAACGACGACGTGCTGCGCGTGCGCGACGGCGGCGCCTTCAAGCCCGCCGGCGTGTGGTCGAAGGACGCCTGGCAGTGCGTGTGGATCGTCGCCGACAATGCGACCGACAAGGTCACCGTGTACAGCCAGGGTGGCGCGTACGAGGAGCAGACCCGCCTCCCGGAGGGGACAGAGCAGCAGTTCGGCTTCCGGCAGGCCGTGAACGGCGCGCTCGACCGGTTCTTCTGGAAGAACGGCGCCACGAGCACAGGGCGCCTGCTCCTCGACGACGTCGCGGTCGACAACACCGGGGAGAACCTCGCGATCGCGACGGGCAACCCCGGCGATTGCGCGCCCGGCGACACGGCGAGCGAGCCGCTGCTCAACCCGCTTCCCGACCCCGCACTCGCCGACCTCGGCATCGAGGTGGCCGAGCTCGCGCAGCTGCCGAAGTCGCAGACGACGCCGGCCACGCAGGACCAGCGCCTGGTGCGCCACAACCGCATCACGCACCTCGATGAGGTGCCGGACGACTCCGGTCGGCTGATGGTCCCCGACAACAACGACATCCTCTACCTGGTCGACAAGGAATCGGGCGAGTACGTGCCGTACCTCAACGTCCGCAACGAGTTCATCGACAACTTCCACAACAGCGCGGGGCTCGGAACGGGTCTCGGATCCGCCGAGTTCCACCCCGACTTCGCCGAGAACGGGCTGTTCTACACCGTTCACACCGAGGGCGGCACGGCGCTGACCGAAGACACTCCCGACTTCCCGGCCTTCGGCACCACGGCATTCCACAGCGTGATCACCGAATGGAAGGCGAGCGATCCCTCCGCTGAGACCTTCTCGGGAACGCACCGCGAGGTCATGCGGATCCCCTTCGCCGGACGCGTGCACACCGTGCAGCAGATCGCGTTCAACCCGACCGTTTCCGCGGGCGACGCCGACTACGGCAACCTGTACATCCTCGTCGGCGACGGCGGCAACGGTGTGGGCAACGGCAACCCGCAGGACCTGGCGACGCCGCAGGGGAAGATCCTGCGCGTGAATCCGACAGGCGACGACAGCGAGAACGGCGAGTACGGCGTGCCGGGGGACAACCCGTTCGTCGACGAGTCCGGTGCTCTTCCCGAGATCTACGCCGTCGGCATGCGCGACCCGCACCGCATCAGCTGGGACCCCGAGGGCGACCACACCATGTACCTCGCGCACATCGGCGAATGGCAGGTCGAGTCGATCTATGCCGTCGAACCGGGAGACAACTTCGGCTGGTCGGTGCGCGAAGGCTCCTTCCTGGCGGAGAACCGACAGATCTTCCCGCTGCCGGAGGACGATGCCGAGAACGGCTTCACCTACCCGGTGGCCGCCTACGACCACAACCGCGACCCCGGTCAGACCGGCGATGCGGGAGTGGCCGTGAACGGCGGATTCGTCTACCGCGGCGAGATTCCCGAGCTGCAGGGGCGCTACCTCTTCACCGATCTGGTGCGCGGCTGGGTGCTGTCCACCGATGCGGAGGAGATGGTGCGAGGTGACGGGGACATCGCCGACCTCGCCACGATCGAGGAGCTGCGGGTCTTCGCCGACGGCGTCGAGACCACGTTCCAGGAGCTGGTGGGCGACAAGCGTGTCGACCTGCGGTTCGGCTCCGATGCCGACGGCGAGCTCTACCTGGTGTCGAAGGCGAACGGGAAGATCTGGAAGGTGACGGGTGCGCGTTCGGTCGATGAGCCGGCCAACCCGTTCGTCCTCCCGGCGCTCGCGCCGAACCTCGTCACGCATCACGACTTCGATCACCCGGATGCCGCGAAGCCGACGGTCGAGCTCGACCAGGGACGCTCCGGCACCCCCATCTCGCTGATCAACGGCGGGGTGGAGATGCGGGTCGCGGATCGCGCCTACCCGGGTGCGGGCGAGGCGCTGCAGACGCAGCAGATGAGTCCGCGCACCGCCTCGAACGACGACTGGAAGGCGGGCATCTACGACGCGAAGGGTGTGGAGTCGCTCGACCGATTCGCCGATACCGACAAGGCGTCCGTCATGGGCTGGTTCAAACCGACCGGTGACCACCCGGCCCTGAACTCGGGGACCGCGAATCCCGACGACGTGTACAACGCCATCGGCCTCGCGGGCGTGCTCACCGGCACCTCCGACGGACATGCCGTGCGGGCGCTGCTCGAGGTCATCACCGTCGACGGCGAACTCAAGCTCGTGGCACTCGGGCGCCGCGTCGACGGTGCCGGCTCCTGGACGTTCGCGGCTGACCTGCCCTGGAACGAGATCCTCAAGAAGGGGCAGTGGGTGCATCTCGCCGCGACCTTCGACTTCGCCGCGGGTGAGATGAAGCTGTTCATGAACGGCGAGGAACTCGCGGGGAAGTACACCGCGGCGAATCCGTGGGGAGAGGGGTCCACGTCAGACACCGCGCCGGCCGGCATCAAGATCGGCGGGAGCTTCCCGCAGAACACGAAGGAGGCCAACCCGTTCAACGGACGGATGGATGACATCATGCTGCTCGACACGGTGCCGACGCCGGAACAGGTCGCCGCGCAGTACGCGCTGTACGCGGTGCCGCCCGTCGTGCCGCCGGCCCCGCCCGCGTGCACTCCGGACGGGGAGACCCTCACCGATGTGATGGCGAAGGACGACTGGGCGCCGCGGACTCCGGCGAAGTGGAGTTTCCCCGGTGACGAGGTCGTGCTCACCGAGGCGGGAACCAACCCGAACGACGGGATCCGCCGACCGTTCGAGTACGCCGTGCTCACGCAGGGTGAAGAGCTCGGCTCGTTCGACCTCACCGGGCAGGTGCGGCTGGACGAGAAGGCATCGGTCAACAACCGCGACGTCATCATCGTCTTCGGGTGGAAGTCGGACACGGAGTACTACTACGCGCACCTCTCGCAGGACAACTCGATCTACCCGCACAACGGCATCTTCAAGGTGGACAAGGCCGACCGCGAGCGGATCGACGACCAGTGGGACGGCACTGTCGGTGCACCCCCGGCGGTCACCGACGAGGAATGGCACGACGTGCGCGTGCTCCGTTGTGCCGACAGCGGCGACATCGCCGTCTACGTCGACGGGCTCGACACCCCGCTGATGACCGCGAACGACAAGACCTTCCCCGAGGGGCGGGTGGGCTTCGGCTCGTTCGACAACTTCGGGCGTCTTCGCGACCTCTCGGTCACGGCCGCTGCCGAGGACACCACCGCACCCGTCGCGACCGTCAAGAGCGGGTCCGACTTCACGGTCGGACGTGACGGCGTCTACAGCAAGGTGTCGTTCAAGCTCCAGGACGCCGGCAAGATCGATCGGCTGACGCTCAACGGCGTCGAGAAGGATCTGACGAACGATGTCTGGTCCGACCTGAACGGCGTCGTGCCAGGCGCGTTCGGCGCAGTGGAAGGGTCCAACACGCTCGTTGTGTACGACGTGGCCGGCAACACGACCACCGTGAACTTCACGCTCGATGTCACCGCCCCCACGGTCACGGTCAAGGACGGCGGACAGTTCACCGTCGGGGCCGACGGCGCCCACAGTCTGGTGTCGTACAAGCTTCACGACGCGGGCAAGGTGGATCGACTGACCCTCAACGGGGTGGCGAAGGATCTGACGGACAACGTCTGGTCCGACCTCAACTTCGTGAAGCCCGGAGCCTTCGGAGCCGTCGCCGGGGCGAACACCCTGGTCGTGTACGACGTCGCGGGAAACGCCGCGACCGTCCCGTTCACGCTCACGGCCGCAGCCGGATAGCGGGCGTCCGGACAGTAGCAGTCCGGACAGCGGCAGTGGAGACTCGAGCCGGCGCCGCCGGCTCGAGTCTCCACGCGCTCCGTCCTCGATAGCATGGCCGTTCCCCCTTTCGCACGGCACACGAGGATGGTTCTGCGTGGCATCTCGGCTTTCGGAGACCGCGGAATCGTCGAGCAGACCGCTGTCCGCGTCGCGCTACATCCTCCGCTCCCGGCTCCTGCGCGGAGTCTTCATCAGCCTGGTCATCTCCGGTATCGGGATCTCCGTCACCGTCCCGCAGATCACGCTGTTCCTCGTGGGAGAGCTGCATCTGTCCACGGCTCAGGCCGGCCTCTACTTTCTGACCAACCTCACCGCGCCGATCGCCGGATACCTCGTGGGCTCACTGTCCGACCGCGCCGGCTCGCGACTGCTGGTCTTCCGGCTCTCCGCCATCGCGGGGTTCCTCGGATGGGTCCTGATGGCGGTCGCCATGCAGGCGTGGATGCCGTTCGCCATCAACATGCTGCTGCTGAGCACAGCCGGAGCGGGGGCGGCGCAGTTGCAGGCCGCGGTGCGGGACGAGCTCAACCGCAGGCCGACGCCCGCCGACAACGAGGTCGTCGCCGTGATGCGGATGGCCATGGCGTTCGGGTGGATCGTCGGGCCGGTCATCGGCGCCGTCCTTGGCGCTGTCATCGGTCTGCGTCCCCTGCTGCTCGTGACCGGCCTCTGCGTGCTGCTCTCGCTCGTGCCCCTCATCGGTGTGAAGTCCGACTCGGCCGCGGCACGGCGGGCGCTGTCCACGCCG